>CAYNAM010000221.1:0-2502 GCA_964395065.1 uncultured Ventosimonas sp. | reverse complement strand
TCATCAAATAACTCAGGCAGTTTCTCAAAAAAATTTTGTGCACTCATGAGAAATGCTTGGGTATGATCCTCATTGGCTAAATCGCTGATATCATCGTACGAAACCGTAATATAAGAGGGTTGTAATCTTTCATCCATTGCTGACACCATCATTTAGCCTCTCTATTTTATCTAATCGTTCTAACTTATTCGTTGAAATTTCATTTTTATACTACGCCCTATTAATTGTAGGATAATTTCTTAAGTACTTATCTAATGCTAATAACTTATCTTGAAATAGATAGAGTAAAAGAGCAACGGCGAACACTCTAGCACGCTCTTTTGTAATCCATTGTTTAGTTGTTTTTTTCACAACACTCCTTTCTCTTAATATTTTCTAATGTACCTATAGCAAGGCTTAGCTCATCAAAAAGCTCAAATTTATCCATTATCGCTTGTAGAGTTGGTAATAGTGCTGTGTCGCCTAAATCTCCTGCTGCTTTAACAAACTCATCATCGATTTCATCTTTACTCAACTCATCCATTAATGTTTGCGTAACGCGCTTGTCTTGCATTTTTGCTAGGCCAATAATAGCTTCGTATCGAACACCTGAGTGGCTATCATCAAGTAAAGCGGTAAAACAATCTTTCAATTGCGGTGTATTATATTCATTCATATTCACCGCAAAAGCTGCCCATTCTCTAATATTTCCATGGTTGTCATTAAGCAACTTGAGCAATAAAGAGATAGAGGCTTCATTATAAAAAGTAGACAATGCAAAAGCCGTGCTTTGCCTTACAGAAGATGATAAATCAAGTAGTGTTTGTGCTGATAAATTTAGTAAAAGCGCCGCATGTTTATTGTTTCTAACACAACGATGCCCTAAAGAAGATACCGCATTAGCACGAACATGAGCAGATTTGTCATGCAGTGCTAAATCATGAAGTAAGGCCACTGATTTCTTTTCTTCAAATGCTGATAACTTTATTTGCCCTAGAATAAAAGCACCCAAAGCCCTACGTTTATAATTAACATTCTCACAATCATTTTGTGCTAACTTTATAACGGCAGTGCCTCCTTTTAATTGTAAAAATTGGGCTGCCGTTTGGCTTATTGCCGCATCACTGTCATCGAGCAAAGCAATCAATGCATCTTCAGACAAATATCGACAAAACTCCCAGCATAGAAAAGACTTACTTTCTTTATTTTTTTGATAGGCTGTCTGTTTCACTCTAACACTCCCTCAGAATGTTGACTGAATTAGTCTACGTTACTCGACTTACTCAAGGTACTCTGATGTAACAGCAAATGAATGGCCGCTGCAATAGGCTTGCTCATTATCTTCTGTCCTCACATCAGAATCAATCCAGAAAAACCCATTTTCTATTGATTCTATTTTTGATATTTTGCCAACACATGCGTTAACTTCATCTAACTCATCCATAGGGATTATCTCTAAAATATCCTCTGGAAAACTTAACAGTCTAACGCTATTCCCCACATTAAATGCTTTATTTTTTATCAATGGCGTCACCTCACACCATTAAATATTATCGCTTTCTAAAAAATAGCCCAATACGAATCTAAAGCCTCTTTATAAGACTCATCATTATCCGTTAAAAAAGCATAGTTTAATACTAAAGCGATACAACGTGCTTGCTCTGACCTATCATCAGAATTATAACTCTCATCAATATTCAACTGGAACTGAATAAAATAATCTATAATTAGTGTTCTTCTCGCCTCTACATCACTTAAACAAAAAAAAGCAATGAGGGAAATATTTTCTTATAGGCATCTATTGTTAGGGTCCCTGAAATGTCATAGGCTTCGCCCCTAAATTGGTCATTTATAAATGACCAATCAATTTTCTCCTAGGTTTTACCCGTCAAATAACACTCAACATCCTGACTTAACTCAACCTCATAACCCAATAAGGTAGTCAATGGTTTGCTACCTACAGGTTCTTTCGGAAAAACGCCATGGATACAATCAACAATATACTCTTTTGTATATTTCACTGGGCTCCTCATAAACTGAATATCAAATTATTTTGATTATAAAGAAGTGATATTTGATAATATTTTAAAATACTCCATATCCCTATTTATTGAGTGTTGAAATAGCATCAATCGAACTTATTGTAGCCAACAAGTTTATCTCTAGTCATATACCTTATAAAAAAAGCTACTGAAGTAGCCTTTTTAATAATTTGTACCCTATAACTTTTTTATGCTTCTAGGGTTTTTACTAAATCTTTAAAGGCTGCTTTATTATTATCATTAACGTCCATTAAAATTTTGTGTGCCTCTAACACTTTTTCTTTCACAAAGGCTTCAGAACAAATATCAGAAGCAAGGTCCTTAAGGTTGTGCCAATCATTTTTACGTCCTTCAATTATATTGAAGGCAGAGGCTATCCCCATAGAGTCTAGTAATCGAATAATATCTTGATTACTGGTCTCAATCACAGGCAGTTGGTCAATAGACTGTTTGGCTAAAATAGATAATTTAGCTAAAAGCC
>CAYNAM010000220.1:0-2505 GCA_964395065.1 uncultured Ventosimonas sp. | reverse complement strand
AAAGAGCTCGTCTTAAGTGATGATAATGCAGGTCTTATGGAGCTACCTTGTGATGCTCCAATTGGTAAAGACTTACGAGGCTACTTAGATTTAAATGATATAGTTATTGAGGTTGATTTAACACCTAATCGTGGCGACTGCCTATCTTTGCGAGGTATTGCTCGAGAAGTAGGTGCACTTTATAATCAGCCAGTAAAAGAGTTAGTAATCGATGAGGTAAAGTCCACTATCACTGATAAAGTGAGTGTTGAGGTTATAAATTCTAAAGGCTGTCCACGCTATGTTAGCCGAGTAATCAAGAATGTTGATGCGTCTAAACCAACACCTATGTGGATGGTAGAAAGATTACGCCGCTCAGGTATTCGTAGTATAGATGCGGTTGTGGATGTGACTAACTATGTAATGATTGAGTTAGGTCAACCAATGCATGCCTTCGATTTGGCGGAAATTGATAACGGTATTTTGGTCAGAATGGCACATGAGAATGAGACCTTAACTCTTTTGAATGGGCAAGAAATTACATTGCGAAATGACACATTGTTAGTTGCGGATCATGCTAAGCCATTAGCTATTGCAGGCGTCATGGGAGGAGTGCACAGTGGTATTACTTCTAAAACAAAAGATTTGTTATTAGAGGCTGCATCTTTTAATACGATAACTGTGGCGGGTAAGGCCAGATCTTATGGATTACACACAGATGCATCTCATCGCTTTGAGAGGGGGGTTGATTGGCAATTAGCACCTTTTGCTATGGAACGTGCTACAGCGCTATTACTCGATATTGTTGGAGGTAATGCTGGGCCAATCGTTGATGTTATTAGTGAACCCGATCTACCTAAAGTAAATCATATTGTATTACGTGCTGAACGAGTTAATAAAGTATTGGGAATAACACTTTCTGATAAAGAGGTTGAACAACTCTTATCGCCACTTGGTTTAACGCTACAGGTTAAATCATCAGGTGTTTGGGATGTTACTGTTCCTAGCTATCGCTATGATATCGCAATTGAAGAAGACCTTGTGGAGGAGATTGCAAGACTCTATGGTTATAATCATCTTCCTGTCCGTTATCCACAAGCACGCCTTGCCCCTCATGCTAATAAAAAAGAGTCAGAGCTTAATAAAAAAACTTTACGTGATTTATTGGTTGCAAGAGGTTATCAAGAAAATATTACGTACAGTTTTATTGACCCTAAATTATTTAAATTATTTAATCCAGAGCAAGAGCCATTGTTGTTAGCTAATCCTATCTCTAGTGATATGTCTGCTATGCGCGTATCATTATGGCCGGGGCTTGTTAAGACATTACAATATAATATTAATAGGCAGCAAGACAGGATTCGTATTTTTGAAATTGGCTTGAGTTTTAAGGGGCAGTTAACTGATTTAAAACAAGAAAGTATGATTGCGGGCTTAATTATGGGAACTCGCTTACCTCAGGGATGGGCTAACAGTAAAGATCGTGTAGATTTTTATGATATAAAAGGGGATGTTGAGGCTATATTAGGTTTGGTTGGTTCTTCGAATCAATATCAATTTATGCCTGCAAAGCATACAGCACTACATCCTGGGCAAACGGCTGCCATCATGCGTGAGGGTGTTCACGTTGGTTATATTGGTGCCTTGCATCCAGAATTAGCTAAAGTACTTGATGTTGATGTTCCTATTTATCTATTTGAGTTGTCTTTAAGTAAAATTCAGCATGGTGTTTTACCTGTATTTAAAGAATTATCTCGTTTTCCTGAAGTAAGCCGTGACTTGTCAGTTATAATTGACAAATCTATTGTAGCTGATAAATTTATATTGGCTATAAAAGCAGCCGCAGGAGAGTATTTAACAAAAATACAATTGTTTGATATCTATCAGGGAGGTGCTATTGGTGAAAGTCAGAAAAGTATTGCTGTGCGTCTTAACTGGAGACATCCAGAGCGTACATTAACTGATGATGAAATCAATATATTCTTTCAAGCTATCACTGTTGTATTAGAAGAGCAATTTAATGCTACATTGAGGAAGTAAGTATGAGTACTTTGACAAAAGCGGAAATGGCTGAATCCCTAATTAATCAGCTTGGTTTGCCAAAGCATGAAGCGAAAGATTTGGTCGAGGATTTTTTTGAAGAAATAAAAGCGGCCCTTGCTAATAATACAATGGTGAAGTTATCGGGTTTTGGTAATTTTGAGCTTCGTAATAAGAGTGAGCGTCCAGGACGAAATCCAAGAACAGGTGAGGAGGTGGCTATTACCGCAAGGCGTGTTGTAACTTTTCACCCAGGGCAAAAACTTAGAGCCAAAGTTGATAGCAATATTGAAGCACTATTAAAGAGTGTAGACAAATAGATATTAATAAAAGCGCATAAACAATATTATGCGCTTTTTTCTTTTCACCAATAAATATTTTACTACGTGATTCTTTATATTGTTTAGACATATAGGGGGGCAATACTTTATAAAAATATTAAATGATTATATAAGTTACTTTTATCCAATTATACGGGGGCTATTA
>CAYNAM010000219.1:0-2511 GCA_964395065.1 uncultured Ventosimonas sp. | reverse complement strand
GGCTTAATATGAAAATATCATTTATGCAGTGGTACTATTGTTGGGGATAGGTCACCTGATCTATTGGATTAATTAAGAATAAAAAAATTTATGAACTTATTATTCGGTGTATTTTATTTAACATAATATACATTATGCGAACTTTAATAATAAGTTTCTAAGGCTTAATAGATACAACATTATTAGTGTTATTTTTAAAATAGCCCGCCTTTTTAAAAGTCAAATTATCAGCCATAGTAACAATATTGAACTTTTTAAATAAACCAGCCAAATGAACTTGATAACTAAAAAATTGAAGCATATTAGCAGCTTGTTTTATATCTTTAAATATAAGGGAATCTAAGGGTTTCTTAGTCATTACATATTGATTATCAATGATATAGCTTAAAAATAGACATTTATTTACATCATAAATAACATAGCCTAAGAACTCAGAGTCTAAAGGTAAATTAGATGCACTCTATTAATTTCTAATTTTATCAATGTATTATTAGCTCCAAACTTAATTTTCACATGTAAATTGATCGGCTGTGGCTTCGCATTGTACAGCTCGATCAATTCAGCGCTTTCGCTTGCCTCCCTGTAACATAATCCCGAACCCAATTATGCGAAAGTGAAGTAATTATCTACTTAGTGCTTTTCTTTTTTTAACTCTTCTGTAAAACGATTTGAATCCAAACCATTTTCCCAGTCTAGCCAATCATCACCAAATAACTCACTAGGGTGTTGGGTTCTTTCCGCACCATTGCCACAACCTAGATCATTAACAGAGCAATATTTATCACATCCCCAACAAATGCGTTCAGGATGTTTAGGATGTATTGGAAATTTTTTTACCTTGCTCATTTCAATTTCCTTAGATTTTAACTATAGATGAATTAAAATTTTTATTTTCCAAGTAAGTATACGCTCTAAAAAAACAGCTGGCATAGTTAGATTAAGAATAAAATATAAAGTTTTTAATAGTTTTATTTATATTGACGCTGCCTTAATGCTTCAAACAAACAGATCCCTGTTGCAACTGAAACATTAAGACTTGTTACGCTACCCAACATAGGAAGTTTTACTAAGTAATCGCAGTAATCACGTGTTAATCTACGCATTCCCTTACCTTCAGCCCCCATAATTAAAACTGTTGGAATGGTCAAGTCTTGTTGGTAAATAGTTGATTCAACCTCTCCTGCTGTTCCAACCAGCCATAATCCCATTTTTTTTAACTTTTCTAATGTTCGTGCCAAGTTTGTCACTGTTACAAGAGGCATGACCTCAGCAGCGCCACAAGCAACTTTTCTTGCAGTAGCATTAAGTGTGGCTGATTTGTCTTTAGGAACAATTACTGCATGTACCCCAGCAGCATCGGCTGTGCGCAGGCAAGCACCAAGATTATGAGGATCTGTTATTCCATCCAAGACTAAAAGTAGTGGAGTGTCTGCTTGTTGCTCTAATAATTCAAGCAACATGGCTTCAGTCCAGACTTGACTAGGTGATACTTCTGCAATAATACCCTGATGAACTGTTTCTTCGGAGGTTAGCTCATTTAGCTCATCGCGACTGCATGGCTTACTTTTAATACGATTATTATTAGCTAATGCAATAATGGATTGCATTTTAGCATCATAACGTCCCTCAAGAATATAGAGCTGTTTAACTCGTTTAGGATGATATGTTAGTAATGCTTCTACGGCATGTATTCCATAGATTTTCTCCCAGACTTGGTTCATACTTTTTTCACTCTAGGTTTTCTTTTAGCAGATTTTCTTTTTTGGTTAGTATTTTTGGGTTTCTCTAAACTAGCGGCTGATACTACTTGTGGTGTGTTTAATGTTTTAGCATTTGAGTCTGATTTTTTAATGTGTTTTATGCGTTTTTTTGTTTTTGCTTTTTTAGTTAGAGTATTTTTAGATTTTAACTCTTTTGGTTTTCTCTCTTTTCTTGCAATAGTTGCCTTAGATTTAGGTTGCTTGATATTTTGTGCATTTTCAGCAAGATCAAAATCAATTTTTCGATCATCCATATCCACACGAGTAACAATTACATTAATAGTATCACCTAATCTAAAAGTACGACCGCTACGTTCCCCACGTAACTGATGATAAGTAGCATCGAAAGCATAATAGTCACCAGGCAATGCTGTAATATGCACGAGCCCTTCAACAAAAATATCAGACAGCTCAACAAATAAACCAAAACCAGTAACAGCCGTAATGATACCAGAAAAGCGATCTCCAACTTTTTCTTGCATATACTCACATTTCAACCAGTTAACGACATCCCGTGTCGCTTCATCTGCACGACGTTCACACATAGAACAGTGTTCACCTAGCTTTTCTAATTGTGCCACATCATAAGGATAAATGCGTGCTTTTAATAAACTAGAAGCACCCTCTCTGTGAATATGGTCTGCTTGTCTTTTGGAGCGGATGACGCTGCGAATGGCTCGGTGCACTAATAAATCAGGGTAACGGAGAATAGGAGACGTGAAATGTCTATAAGACTCATCATTAAGAGCCA
>CAYNAM010000218.1:0-2533 GCA_964395065.1 uncultured Ventosimonas sp. | reverse complement strand
ACTGCCTCATGTAACAATACACCCGACCACCCAGAACCAAGCACTACAGGAAGAGTTCCGGCAGGAGCAGGTACAGCTTCTAAATTGACTAAAGCCTGACGAACAGCTTCACGCGCATAACTCATCGCTCTATCTTCTGTTAAAAAATAGCTATAATCATAGCGTCCACCGCCACCATAGCTACTACTTTCTCGTCGACCATTTTGTTCCACAATAACGCCCACATTAAAACGCACTAACGGACGTACGTCAGCTGCCAAATCGCCATCACTAGAGGCTACTAAAATATGTTCCCATAGACCTGTCAAACTCACCGTCACCTGTTGAATTCGTGTGTCAAGCGCTCTCACAGCCTGATCTATCTGCTTAAGCAGTGCAACTTTCTCCTCTCTTACAACAACATCTAATGGGCTACTCGCTTGATAAAGAGCATGAGAAGAAATATTACTAAACGTTTTTACTCGTCCTGTTTTACCGCTATTTACAATAGATTTAGCCGCAGTGGCAGCCTGAACCAGAGCCTCTTTAGTCAATGCATTACTGTATGCAAAGCCTGTTTTCTCCATCGCCAAAGAGCGGATACCCACCCCCTGATCCACACTAAAGGTTCCTTGCTTAACAATACCATCCTCCAACGCCCAACTTTCTAAAACAGAATGCTGAAAATATAAATCGGCTGTATCTATACCATTACCAACGGCCACACTTAAAATGCTAGGAAGCATTTCAATATCAAGCCCATTAGGCGCTAGCAGTTTCTGACTAGCAGCCTTTAAAAGATCTGTCATATATTCTCCAAGTGATAAGCAACGACAACAATTGCTTACGAATAAGATATTTATCTTACTCTAGTAAAATGCTTTTAAGCAGTATATCACAAGCGATCATTATAAAATTTAATCACCAATCAATAATCCATCTATCCAAGATAACCCAATAGTTTTTTATAGAATATTGACAATGATATGTGTACCAATCAAACTGGCGACAGAATATATCCATAGCTATTACCTAAGTTGATTGAAATGCCTAAAATATTAATCATTGAGGATGAAGCAGCCATTGCTGACACACTACTCTACTCACTTCAAACTGAAGGATTCGATTGCACTTGGTTATCCCTAGGCAGTGAAGCAATAGAACAACAAAAACAAAGTCCCGCTGATTTATGGATACTGGATGTAGGTCTTCCTGATTTAAATGGTTTTGAGGTATGCCGCCAACTTCGAAAATTTTCTGACGTCCCCGTTATTTTCTTAACTGCAAGAGACAATGAAATAGATCGTGTTGTCGGCTTAGAAATCGGTGCAGATGACTACGTTAGCAAACCTTTTAGCCCTAGAGAAATAGCGGCAAGAGTACGTGCTATTTTAAAAAGAACTACAATGCAAACAACCAAAGCTAGTCAGTGTCAAATCGAAGACATTGGATTATTTGTCATTGATAACATCGGCTGCACTATTTCTTTGCAAGGCAACTCACTCAACCTCACACGCCATGAATTTAACTTATTATCCTGTTTACTCTCACAACCCAAGCGCGTCTTCAGTCGAGAACAACTTCTTGATGCACTAGGCATCTCCACTGATGTCGGTTATGAACGAAACATCGACAGCCACATCAAAGCATTAAGAGCTAAAATTAGAGAAATAAACAGTAGTCTTGAGGTCATCCGTACTCACCGAGGCTTTGGTTATAGTTATGACCCAACCTAACGAGTAAATCCTGATGGCTTTAGCAAAACGTATTTTTTTATTTTATTTCCTCTTTGTTGCGCTTTGTGGCTACTTTATGGTGAATTTATTCTCTAACCAAATTTACCCCAGCATTCGCCAAACCACTGAGGAAACCTTAGTCGACACCGCTAATCTATTAGCCGCATTTGTGAGCGAAGATATGGCACAAGGTAAAATAAACCAGTCATATTTACAAAGCCTGATTACAAACTACCAAACACGAAACCCCAATGCTTCCATCTGGGGTATAGATAAAAAGTCTGTCGTACTTCGTGTTTATATCACCAACGACCAAGGAGTTGTTGTATTTGACTCAACTGGTAAAGACGTGGGTGCTAATTTTTCACAATGGCGCGATGTTTACTTAACGTTGCGCCATAAGTATGGTGCAAGATCAACGCAAGAAGACCCTAATGATGAAAAGTCTACCGTTATGTACATTGCAGCCCCCATCAAAGCCAATAACCAAATTATTGGTGTATTAACTGTTGGTAAACCCAATGTCACCACCAATCCTTATATTGCCAAAGCAGAATCGCGTCTTTTATTTTTTGGTGTCATTCTGTTACTTATTAGCCTTGCAGTGGGCGCTTTATTATCATGGTGGCTTGGCGCTTCATTACGCCGCCTAACCTTGTATGCTAATGCCGTTAGTAAAGGTGAAAAAATCACTCCCCCCTTGTTTTATGGGGGCGAACTTACCCAACTAGCCAAAGCCTTAGACAAAATGCGTAGCGAGCTTGATGGTAAACACTATGTTGAGCGCTATGTTCATACACTAACGCATGAATTAAAAA
>CAYNAM010000217.1:0-2544 GCA_964395065.1 uncultured Ventosimonas sp. | reverse complement strand
AAGTGGTTCTTATTGAGAAGTCACACCTTTTTGGAGGTGCTACCTGTTGGTCGGGTGGTTGGATGTGGATTCCCCGCAATTCTCTTGCTCGCAATGCCGGTATTGTTGAAGATATTGAGCAGCCACGTCTTTTTTTAAAAAATGAATTGAAAGATAAGTTTTCAGATAAACATATCGATATGTTCCTTACTGCGGCACCGACAATGGTTGATTTCTTTGCACAACATACGGCATTGCAATTCGAAGACGGTAATAAAATTGCTGATATACATGGTAAAACAGCAGGTGCAGCTGAAGGTGGCCGTTCTGTCATTGCTGCTCCATACCATGGCAGACATATGGGTAAGTTGGTCAAAAAAATGCTTTCACCGAAGAGAGAAACTTCCTTTCTAGGATTACCTATTATGGCAGGGAAAGATCTTTGGCATTTTCTTAAAGCAACACGCTCATTTTCTTCAGCTCTTTATGTCGCTAAACGGTTGGGGTTACATCTCTTAGATCTACTAATCTATCGTCGAACCATGCGTTTTGCTAATGGTTCAGCCTTAATTGCGAGGCTTGCTAAGTCCGCTGAGGATCTTGGTGTTGAAATTAGAACATCAACGCCTGCAAAAAGGCTACTTCATGAAAATGATAAAGTAATAGGTGCTGTTGTCAAAACAGAAACAGGTGAAGAAATAATACATGCAAAAAATGGAATAATCCTAGCTGCCGGTGGCTTTTCTTACGATATAAAAAGGCGTGCCAGTATGGTTCCGCATTTAAGCAAAGATCCTTTTGCTCATTGGCCTCTTCCACCATCCACCAATACGGGAGACACATTAAAGATGGCAGAAGCCATTGGAGCCGAAGTATCTACTGACCTAGCGTCTGCTGTTGCTTGGTGTCCTGTCTCTGTTGTACCTTATAAAGATGGTTCAACGGGTATCTTTCCTCATATTATCGATCGGGGTAAACCAGGTGTTATAGCGGTGTTAAAAAATGGTAAGCGTTTTGTAAATGAAGGGGATGGTTATTATGATTATGCCTCTGCAATGGATCGTGAAACACCTGAAAGCGAGGAAGTCTACTCATGGCTTATTTGTAGCCATGAATGCCAACGTCGCTATGGGTTTGGAATGACAAAGCCAGCACCCTTCTCGACGAAAATGTGGGAGGAAAATGGTTATCTAAAAAAAGCAGAGACCATTGAGGCGCTCGCACGAAGTTGTAATATAGATCCTACACAATTAAGACAAACATTGGATGAGTACAATAAATCAGCTTATGATGGGAAAGACCCTCTGTTCGATCGAGGCTCAACACCTTACAACCAAAAAATGGGTGATCCAAATCATACACCTAACCCCTCTATCGCACCGATTGATAAAGGTCCTTTTTATGCGATTAAAGTATTGCCTGGGAGTTTTGGGACATTTGCAGGATTAAAAACGGATGAGTTCGCACGTGTTCTACATAAAACAGGTGAACCTATTCAAGGTCTTTATGCCGTAGGCACGGATATGTCGAGTATTATGGGGGGATATTATCCTACTGGTGGTATAAACCTTGGGCCAGCCATGACTTTTGGCTATATAGCAGGTTGTCATATTGCTAATAAAAAAATAGAGAACAGTTAGATGCAATGAGTAACGAAGATTAGTTCAACCGACCTTATGTTACAATTTAGGATATGGTTTGTAAGTGGAACATTTTTCCAAATTAATTAGGTGTAACTCATTATGTCAACAAAGTTAATTAATCGTACATTGTCTCTATTAGAACTATTAGCTGCTCAAACACAAGGAATGGCTTTGACTGACATTGCCCGGCAACTAGCTATGCCAAAGAGTGCTACACACCGTTTATTAACAGATTTAGCTGAGCACGAATATATTCAGCTAGATGAAGATACTAAGTATTACCGTTTGACTTTAAAATTGACCCAACTAGGCTTTCAGCGTTTAGCAGTGGATAATATTTTTCAAGTGGCACAGCCGTTATTAAACGAGTTAGCACAGATCAGTGGTGAATTAGTGCGGTTGAGCTTAATTGATAGTAGTCGCTTGATTTTTGTAGCAAAAGCTCAAGGGGCGACAGATGCGCTACGGATTGATACCGATATGGGGAATGAGGCACAGCTAACTTTCTCTGCATCAGGTTTAGCATGGTTATCAACGCTGACTAATGACGAGGCGCTTAGCATTGTACAGCAACAACAAAAACGTTTTCAGCAACGTGGCGATAAAGTGAGTCCATTTCATGTTGAGCTTTTCTATCAGCAACTTGCTGAGGTACGTGACCAACAACATGCACGTTTTCAAAACAGCATGGGGTTGGGGACTGCCGCGATGGCTGCACCTGTATTGCCAATAAATAATAGGCAAGCAGTAGGGGTAATTAGTATCGCTGGGCCAAGTGTACGGCTAACCGAAAAGCAAATGGATAACTTACTACCTGATCTATTAAAAATAACACATATTTTATCATCATTATCCGTGGGAATTAGTTTCCCCAAAAACTATCAAGTAACCTAATAGGCTAGAGGAAAAATAAAATGTATAA
>CAYNAM010000216.1:0-2602 GCA_964395065.1 uncultured Ventosimonas sp. | reverse complement strand
TCTGATCTATTACATTTTATTGATGATGTTGAGAGGATCACGGGGTTACCTTTAGACCCTGTATACACAGGAAAGACGTTGTATTTTCTACAACAGCAAGTTATCAATGGTGAGATTACGGAAGGATCAAGGATTATTCTGCTTCATACAGGTGGCTTACAGGGGCGTCGAGCGTTACCTAGTCAATGGGAATAGGTATGTGCATTTTGATTCTAGGTGGTCATGGAGACTTTGGACAGATAATAGCACAATGCTTGTCGAGTATTACTACCGTTGAGTTAGTGATTGCAGGAAGAAATATTGATAATGCTATTTGCCTCAAGGATCGATGTAGATGCTTTGTTGTTGGATGTGCAACAAAATGGTATTGCAAGAGTGTTAAACGAGCAGAAAACAGATTGATTTGGCCGGTGAGATGGCATTTGTTTGTGGTATAACGCAGCTTAATGAGTTAGCTCAACCAGCTGGAGTATGGGGTGTTCACAGTGGATGAGTATTTAAATGAATTAAAAGGCTTCATGTTTACTACGTATTTGAAAGAATTATAGCGCTTTAGCTAACAGCTTAGTGAGTTCGGCTGCTGGTATTAAAGTGCAACCAGAGGTATTTTGACCTGCCCAGAGGGGGGAGAAGTCATTTTTTTCTTTTGCTTCCGCCTCTATCCTAAGTGCTGACATGGCGGGTGTTGCATAAGGAAATGAGGGCGCGAATGGATTTATAAAACCTAGCTCTTTCATTGCTTTATTAACAATCCCTCTTGCTGGTCTCCCTGTGAATATATTGGTTATAGCCGTGTGTTTTGCCTCTTCAGACAGTAGGGCTTGTCGGTGTAAAAGACTCGTATTTGTTTCAGGGCAAAGCAGATAGCTTGTACCTATTTGTACGCCAGAGGCGCCTAAGGCCATTGCTGCTTTTATGCTTGCCCCATTGGCGATGCCTCCAGCGGCGATAACAGGCACCGTCACTGCCTCTATGATTTGTGGAACTAATGCCATGGTGCCTAGCTGTGTAGTGAGATCTTCAGTTAAGAACATACCACGGTGTCCACCCGCTTCTAATCCTTGTGCAATGATGATATCGACTTGATTATTTTGTAAGTAAAGAGCCTCCTCTACGGTAGTCGCTGAGGATAAAATGACAGCTCCCCAAGATTTTAGTTGCTCGATGAGATAGATATCTGGTAATCCAAAATGGAAGCTGATGACTTTAGGTTTAAATTCGGCGAGTATATCAACGTGAGCTTGACTAAACGGATGGCGATTAGTTTTTAAGTTAATATGGTTGACGTCAATTTGGTACTTATTAAAGAAAGGTTGTAGTTTTTGGAGCCAAATTACTTGCTCTGAATCATCTAATTGTGTTTTTTTGTGACAGAAGAAGTTAAGATTAATAGGGTTTTTACTCTCATTTTTAATAGAGATGAGTTCTTGATGTAGTTGTTCAAGTGTAAGCATTGCACAAGGTAGCGATCCAAGTGCTCCTGTATTACTAACAGCTATCGCTAGTCGACTGTCTTGAGTGCCTGCCATCGGCGCTTGAATAATCGGTATATTTAGGTTGAGTAAATTAATAAGAGGGTTCATTATATGCTTTCCTGTCTAGTAGAATTGATGTTCTTATCACTATTTTTTATTGTACACTTTAGTTTATTATAGTTTTTTGTAATTGAAACTATAGTGATAATAAATTTTATTAATTTTGTGGTGAGGCTATACTGTAATTGTAAATCATTCTTATATAGTGGTGGGAAAATGATTAAAACAATTACTTTTACTTGTATGCATTTCATTATTGCGTTTAGTGTTACTTATTTATTGACAGGTAGTCTTGCAGTTGGTGGTTTAGTTGCATTGGTTGAGCCTTTATGCAATGCAGTTGGCTTTTACTTCCATGAGAAAGTGTGGTGTCGTATTAATAAGACAGGTAAAAAACATTTAAAGGAGGTGAGTTATGAAACAATCCCAATATAATATTGTTTGCCATTATTATCATCGGCAAATAGGCGAGATATATGATCTATTTGCCGATATGTTTAATGATAATTATGCAATGTGGCTAGATTCAAATGATTCTGCTTGGGCAATTCGCCAAATATCTGAATAAAATGGACTAGCAATTTCCCCTGATAGCAGTTCGCCTTGTTTTAAGTAGTAGTCTATATTTGAAAGAAGGCGAATTTCATTATCTGATATTCGTCTTGCAACATGGTGTGGTTTTAGTTCTTTTGGATGATTTAAACCCGTTGCGGCCAGCATTTCAGCAAATGCTTTTAATGTATTCTTATGGAAATGATAAACACGTTCTGCTTTGTCTGGCACAATGAGTGCGGATTGTCTTAGTGGATCTTGTGTGGCGACCCCTGTAGGGCATTTGTTTGTGTTACAAGCTTGCGATTGAATGCAGCCGATAGCAAACATGAAGCCGCGTGCTGAGTTAACCCAGTCAGCTCCCATGGCTAAAGCTCTGACAATATCAAACCCGCTGATGATTTTTCCACTAGCACCAATCTTAATTTGATCCCTTAAATTTGTACCTACAAGTATATTATGTACAAATAATAATCCTTGGCGTAAAGGGAGACCAATATGATCACTAAATTCTA
>CAYNAM010000215.1:0-2612 GCA_964395065.1 uncultured Ventosimonas sp. | reverse complement strand
AGAATTGCAGATTGGCGTGAGGAGGGATTGCATGACCAGCAACTGTTGGCTGTTGCAGCACAGGCTGCGGGAGCTGCGCATGAGCTAGGGACGCCTCTTTCAACAATGACGGTTTTGTTAAAAGATTTACAAGAGACTTATAAAGATAGAGCATTGCAACAAGATTTAGCCATATTACAAAGTCAGGTACAACTGTGTAAAGGAAGTTTACAGCAGTTGGTTAGGGCTTCTGAAGCAGATAGGATGCATGAAACAAAAGAACAGTTAGTATCTAACTGGGTAAATACAGTATTACAAAGTTGGCACTTAATGCATCCAGAGGCAAGTTATACCTATAAAACATTGAGCAAAAATAATGAACCTGTATTTAAACCTCATACAACACTCAGCCAAGCATTATTAAATATTTTAAATAATGCGGCTGATGCATGCCCGGATGAAATAGAAATTGAATTATCATGGACTAAAAGTGATTTTACTATTAGTATTCATGATAAAGGAGCAGGCATTCCTTCTTTTATAGAAAACAAAATTAATAAACCCTTTGTTTCCTCTAAAGAAAAAGGGTTAGGGTTAGGATTGTATTTAAGCCAAGTCAGTGTTAGTCGTGCAGGTGGAAGTTTAAGGTTGTATAATCATAAAAAACAAGGGACAATCGCAGTACTACAATTACCGTGCATAAAAAATAAATCATAGAGAGTTGTTATGGTAGCGCAAGTTTTATTTGAAGGTGAAGATCAACCACATTTATTATTAGTTGATGATGATGAAACTTTTACCCATATTATGGCGCGAGTCCTCGTGCGAAAAGGGTTACGGGTCTCTATTGCAGATTCTTCTGAGAAAGCTTTAAATATAGCGATGGAAGATATTCCAGAATATGCTGTTGTTGATCTGAAAATGAATGGTGAGTCAGGATTGGTTCTTTTACCAAAACTATTGGAGTTAGACCCTGAAATGAAAGTTGTCATTTTGACGGGATATTCCAGTATTGCTACCGCAGTAGAAGCTATTAAAAGAGGTGCTTGTAATTACCTTTGCAAGCCAGCCGATGTAGATGATGTATTAGCTGCCTTATTGGCAAAAAATGTCGATGCTGATAAGATAATTCCTGATAGTCCCATGTCAGTTGACCGATTGGAATGGGAGCATATTCAACGTGTATTAAATGAGTATGATGGCAATATTTCAGCTACTGCACGTGCCCTAGGTATGCATCGTAGAACATTGCAGCGTAAATTACAAAAGAGGCCTGTTAGACGCTAATCATGACCCCCGCCATTGCCTTATTGAAAAAACAAAAAATAGCTCACCAAGTGGTTAGTTATGAACACGATGAAAACACTACCAGTTATGGTGTGGAAGCTGCTGAGAAGCTCGGTGTGTCAGCAGTAAAAGTATTTAAAACACTGTTGGTTACAACGGATAAGAACGAGTTATTTGTCGGTATTGTACCTGTTTTAAAACAGTTGGATTTAAAACACATTGCTCAAGCTGCGGGTGTTAAAAAAGTTGAAATGGCAAAGCCTGCATTAGCAGAACGTGTGACTGGTTATTTAGTGGGTGGGATTAGCCCTTTAGGGCAGAAAAAACGCTTGAAAACCTTTATTGATAGTTCCGCCGCGTCTTTAGATATAATGTATGTGAGTGGAGGGCGTCGAGGGTTAGATATTGGTATATCACCGAATGATTTAGCAAGCGTATTAAATGCTCAGTTTTCATCACTAGCTCGAGATAAAGACTAATGATTCCTTATATTTTATCTATAGATCAGGGAACAACCAGTACCCGCGTTATTATTTTTGATTCTCTAGGCCATCCTATTACAACGGCACAAAAAGCAATTAGTCAATCCTTTCCCAAAGACGGTTGGGTAGAACATGATCCACAAGAAATTTGGTTAACTACTTTAGATTTATGCCTGCAAGCATTGAAGCAAGCTAATTTAAAGGGTGAGTCAATTGTTGGTATAGGTATCACGAATCAACGCGAAACTACAATTGTATGGGATAAGTTAACAGGAAAAGCTATTTATCCAGCCATTGTTTGGCAAGATAGAAGAACAGCGGACTATTGCCAGTCTCTTAAAAAAGCAGGGTATGAGCAGCAGATATTGTCTAAAACGGGTTTATTGATTGACCCTTATTTTTCAGCAACAAAATTACGTTGGATTTTAGATAATGTGCCCAATGCTAGAACAAGAGCCTATAATGGTGAGTTGCTATTTGGTACGGTGGACAGCTTTTTGTTGTGGCATTTAACAGGGGGTAAATCTCACTATACAGATGCAACAAATGCAGCACGTACGATGCTATTCAATATTCATCAGCAAACATGGGATATAGATTTATTAAAGCTATTTGATATTCCAACAGCATTATTACCTGTTGTTTTAGATTGTGCTGCTGAATTTGGTTATACGAGGGAGGGAATGTTTGAGTGTCAAATTCCTATTTTAGGTATGGCAGGAGATCAACAGTCAGCCTTGATAGGACAAGCCTGCTTTAATGAAGGAATGGTAAAAAGTACTTATGGTACAGGCTGTTTTATGATTAAAAACACAGGTACCGATCCCGTTATATCAAAAAATCGCTTACTTACAACCATAGCTT
>CAYNAM010000214.1:0-2630 GCA_964395065.1 uncultured Ventosimonas sp. | reverse complement strand
ACAATTACCCGTGCTGCTGTTGTGGTATTGGCTTATCCAGCACTCCAAGTTGTCGACTATGCACTTCATCGTGAACCCACGAGAATGCCTTACATTCCAGGGCTACTCTCCTTTAGAGAAGTACCTGCTGCTATAGCCGCCTATCGACAACTCAAACAACATCCTGACCTTATCATGGTAGATGGACAAGGCATTGCTCACCCAAGAAGACTAGGTGTCGCTTCTCACTTAGGGTTATGGTTAGACAAACCTACTATTGGCGTCGCCAAAAAAAGACTCTGTGGACAACACCTCGAACCTTCACCACAAAAAGGAAGTACTGTTCCTCTAAAAGATAAAGGAGAAATAATTGGGGCTGTATTACGCTCAAAAGACAACATTAATCCACTCTATCTATCGATAGGACATCGCATTAGTCTAGAAACAGCCTGTCAATGGGTTAATGCCTGCTTAACTAAATACAAACTTCCCGAACCAACCAGGCAAGCTGATCGGTTAGCCTCAAAACGTGTTTCTGAACAACAAATTATTAAAGAATGGCTGGTAACTTAGCGTCTTTTAAACTTAAACTGCCTAAAAGACCAATATTCAATCATCGTAAAAATTGCCACCAAAATGGCCACAATAGTTGCTGTCTCCATCAACCATACCATTTTAAAACATACCGCAATAACAATAAGCACTAAACAAGCAACCACTAATCGAATCCCTGACTTAACCAAAACTCTCGAACGCCTGATACGTCGACTAATTTTCATAGTAACCTGTAACCTTTTTCATATATACACCACTCTATTTTTAACAAAATCAAAAATAAATGCAAGGCACCAAATCAGACTATTGCAAAAATGGCAGAACGCTTGTAAACAATTAAATTATCGATCAAATAGTCCAACCAACTTGACAGCTATCTATTTATAGCTATATTTATCATTAAAATAACTCATACATAACCACTCCCCTATCCATTTATAATCTATTAATAACTAAAGAGATTCCCAATGAAAAAACTATTAACAACAGTTATTATTTTAATTACCGCTATAGGATTAAACATGCCAACACACACCTATGCCAATCAGCAACTTAAACCTAACGTTACAATTTTAGCAACAGGTGGCACCATTGCAGGAACCTCTAGCTCAAATACAGATACCACCAATTATACTGCTGGTTCACTCAGTATTCAGGCATTGTTTGATGCTGTCCCCACACTACAAGACATAGCCAATATAACAGGAGAACAAATAGCTAACGTCGATAGTAACGATATTACAGCCAATATACTTCTCCTATTAAGTAAAAAAGTGAACACTCTTTTAAATACAAATCAACAGGGCATCGTGATTACCCATGGTACAGACACTTTGGAAGAAACAGCATTCTTCTTAAGCCTCACAGTCAATAATAAAAAACCCGTCGTCCTTGTAGGAGCCATGCGTCCCGCAACAGCTATCAGCGCTGATGGCCCTATGAACTTATTTGAAGCTGTAACACTTGCAGGATCAAAAAATGCAAAAGACCGAGGTGTTATGGTTGTCCTCAATGATCGCATTGCTTCCGCCTACTATGTGACTAAAACAAATTCAGTAGTCAATGACACTTTTAAAGCCATAGAACAAGGCTACTTGGGTTTATTTGTAAATGGCCAACCTAAATTCTTTTACACCGCAGCACAACCAATTGGCCAAATTTATTTTGATGTAAGTAAGCTAGAACACTTACCACGTGTTGATATTATCTACGTCCACCAAGACCAAGATGACACCTTATTACAAGCTGCATTAAATGCAGGAGCTAAAGGCATCATCATTGATGCAACAGGTAACGGTAATATGCCAAAACCACTCGAGAAAACTGTCAAAAACTTAAATGAAAAAGGAATACCTATCATTATCACCTCACGGACAGGCTCTGGCTACGTATCAAATAAAGCCTACGGCATTAGCAGCGGCTTCTTAAATGCACAAAAATCACGCATACTATTACAATTGGCTATCGCTACAGGAGCTAATCATAAACAAATTACTGAATACTTTGATAAGCAACGCTAAGTTAAAAAACTCACTCATTTTTACCTAACTTATGTAAAAATATGGCTATTCAACACCCAACAAATTACATACACAAAAAGGCTAGTTTTACTAGCCTTTTTATTGTCTTGTATTACCTAGTTAGAACTTGTAGTTCACATTGAGTAAACCTTAGTAATTATTATAGTTTTTATTCCCCCGCTGTCTCTCCATTTGTGCAGAGACACTCCAGCATTTTAATTTCTAGGAAATGTTCTATAAGGTCTTTTTTTTGATCGTGTCTGGCTAAATGGACAGTGTTAAAAACGAAATAATGGCAATAAAAAATTTCCTCGGTGCTTATACCTCAAAGGATTTTGTTATGTAAAACAAATTTAGGTACTATTAATGGCATTAATAATATTTTTAGAACTTATAGCTTAGATTTAACGAGTCTTAATAGATTATGAATTAAATATAGCAGTCTTTAATTTGTTTTAATAGCTGGGTCAGATGTATGTTAAAGCAGGAAAAGTTATAGAGTAATACTTTATTACAAGTATAAAAAAACCCACCTAGATATTAATCTAGATGGGTTTGTATATGAAGCTTGAGGAT
>CAYNAM010000213.1:0-2639 GCA_964395065.1 uncultured Ventosimonas sp. | reverse complement strand
ATCCCATAAAGTTACACTCATTGCTGGATCAATGCTTGAGGGAAGAACAAATGGGAAAAGAATAACAATGGCAGTGAGAACAGTGGTGGCTATTGTTGCTGATGATGCAACGAATGCCCAAGCGGTACTTTTAATTGATTGCAAATAAAGTGTCAAAATAATCATGATATAGGTTAAGACTGGTATTAACCATAAAATAGGAAGTTGTCTATAATTATTTAACCATGCCCCTTGTTCCGAGTAAGCTGTTTTCATTAGGGTAGTCATTATTCCGTTATAACCAGGCATTACATCTATAACGATACCTTTAAGAGAAAAAATCCAAAAGCCTGCTATACTGAGTAGTATAAGCATCATAACCCCCACAATACGTCCTGTTTGTATTGCGTTTTGTTGTAATTGCCCCAGAGATTTATAGGCTAAAATACTTGTGCCTTGCAGTATCGCTAAGCCTAAGCTGACAATACCGCAATATAGTGCAAAAGGATGTAATAGTTTGAAAAAATTTCCTTCGTAAGTTGCTTGCATCATGTCATCTAGACGAAATGGAATACCTAAAAGCAAATTACCAAAAGCGATTCCAATTAATATCGAAGGTGTTGCACTGCCAAAAAAGATACCCCAGTCCCAACATTTACGCCATTTTGATGCGGTTATCTGGGTACGATAGTTAAAGGCAATCGGCCTTAATAAAAGGGCTACTAATAAGATTAATGCTACCCAATAAAGCTCAGGAAAGGCTATTGCATAGACGGTGGGCCAAATAAAAAAAATAGTTGCAACAGCCGAAACTAGCAAGACTTGAGTCCCGCTCCAATGGCTTGCAAGATAATTTATTATAATATAGCGTTCATTGCCTGTTCTACCCAAAAAGGGTAATAAAATACCAACCCCCATATCATGGCTATCGATAATGATAAAGGCAATAATTAGTAATCCTATTGCTAACCATGCAATGAGTCTGAGTGTTTCATAATCGAACATATTTTCTTTTGCTTCCTACTCGATGTGCGTTGTAAGTGCAGCAGAATCTAAGTTTGTGTGCTAAATATTAAATAAAAGCTCTACCATTGATAAGATAGATAACTTAATCCAATCGTGGAGAATGAAATTAATATAAACGAAACTAGTTTCTATCAATTTTTTCGTTACTAAAACTCTGTTGCGGATGTAATCAAAGATACACCCTGAGTTTTGTTAACGTTGCAAGGTTGGACTTACGTGAGACAGAGACAAAATAAACAAGTGATAGTGAAAAAACATTATCCTCAACTTTGTAGACGACTTTCCAACGGTTTAACATCAATAACATTGAAGATATTATTCTATTAATATATTTTAAAGAGTATTAGACGGTAGTATAAAATATTGTGTGGCGTTTCACTTAAGAGAAACTATTATTTAAATTTTCATTTCATATTGGGTAAAAGTACTTATTGTGTAGTTTTATTTTTCAATAAAAGTTGTTGTTCCCAATATTTTATTTGATCTAAATCTTTTTCAACACCTAACCCATTTTTATAGAGGTTAATAATGAGCTGTATTGCCTGTAAATTATCCTTTTGTGCTGCCGGCAATAGCCATTGATAAGCCTGTTGATAATTTATATCTGTTGGAGTATTTTCTAAATAGAGACTGGCTATATTAACCATGGCTTTATCATTACCTAAGTGTGCTGATTTTTTAAACCAACTGATCGCTATTTCTTTGTTAACTATGACGCCATGGCCATCTAAATAAATAAGGCCTAGCAAGTTCATTGCTTTGTCATTGGCTAAATCACTTGCTTTGGTAAGCCAATGAATTGCTTGTTGATAATCTTGATTTAGGGGAGGGGTTCCATAGGTATAAAAATTACCAATGTCTACCATCGCATCACTATTTCCCTTTTCAGCAGACTTATATAGCCACTGGATGAGCATTTCATAGTCTATTTTTATTTGATGCAAGATACATAAGTTTGTATAGGCTTTGATTGCATTTCTATTGCCTGTTGAGGCTTCGATAGCCAGTTGCTCAAGTTTTTGAGATACTAATATTTTAGTATGTCGCTGATGGTTTAATGAGTTAGTGCTGTCTATAGCTGCATTTATTTCTAGCTCTTTTTTGCATAAAGAAGTAAGACTGGTAAGAGCATCAGTATTACCTAAGTCCGCCGATTTTTGATATAATATTTTAGCTGTTTCGTAATCAGTAAATCCTAGATCTCCACTTGTACAATAATTAGCCAATTGGCACATAGCGTTGCTATCATTTTGTAGTATTTTTTGCTGTAGTATGGTTTTTATTAGACGAACCAGCATTTTTATTGATTTTCTGTGCCCAAGTGATGCAGCTCTTTGGTACCAAGTAACTGATTGCTGAAAATCTGGTTGTACATTCTTACCTTTTAAATACAAAGTGCCTAGCACAAACATCGCATCTTTATTGTTGTTTTCAGCTGCACGTTTAAACCAATAAATTGACTTCTTTACATACTGTTTTTTGTTTATAGAAAAATAGCGGCCGGCTATTTCTAGCTGTGCATAGCTGTCACCGTGTTTCGCTTGTTTCAGTAAGGCAGATGAGATATCAAGTTCTATCCTTTCTTTTTTAGGGCAAATCAATAATTCTTTGAGTGGCGATAATAGTAAGGACAT
>CAYNAM010000212.1:0-2711 GCA_964395065.1 uncultured Ventosimonas sp. | reverse complement strand
AAACCACCCACATTATGGTGTGATTTGATAACATGTGCTTTACCTGTTTTTGAGCCTGCTGACTCGATTACATCAGGATAAATCGTTCCTTGGGCTAAGAATTGGATATTTTCTAGTTTATTTGACTCTTGATCAAATACTTCAATAAAGGTATTACCAATGATTTTACGTTTTTGCTCAGGGTCACTGATACCAGCTAACTTACCAAGAAAAAGCTCTTCTGCGTTAGCACGAATCACTTTAACGCCCATATTCTCAGCAAACATGGACATTACTTGATCACCTTCGTGTAGACGCAATAGGCCATTATCAACAAAAACACAGGTCAATTGATTACCAATGGCTTTATGGAGTAGGGCGGCGACTACTGACGAATCAACACCACCAGAAAGTCCGAGTAGCACATTAGCATTACCCACTTGCTCACGTACTTTTTGCGTCATGTCTTCAATAATATTGGCAGGCGTCCAAAGAGCCTCACATTGACAAATATCAAGGATGAAACGAGACAGTATAAGACAGCCTTGTTTGGTATGTGTAACCTCAGGATGAAATTGCACACCATACCAATGGCGGCTATCATCAGCCATGCCAGCATAAGGGCAGCTAGGAGTTGATGCCAGCTTAGTAAACCCTTTTGGCAGTTGGGTAACTTTATCACCGTGGCTCATCCAGACATCGAGTATGGGTATTCCCGCGTTGTTGCTATCTTCAATATTGCTAAGTAATTCAGACTTACCCACAATATCAACTTGAGCATAGCCGAACTCGCGTAACGTTGAGCTTTCTACCTTACCACCTAGCTGCTCAGCCATTGTTTGCATGCCATAACAAATACCCAATATTGGAACATTAAGTTCAAATACAACTTTGGGGGCACGAGGGCTATTAAGCTCATGAACTGACTCTGGCCCACCGGATAAAATAATACCTTTGGGGGCAAAATCACGAATAGCTTGCTCATCCATGTCAAAAGGATGTAGCTCACAATAAACACCTATTTCTCTTACACGTCTTGCAATAAGCTGTGTATACTGAGAACCAAAATCAAGTATAAGAATACGATGAGCGTGAATATCTTGGGTCATTATTTTTATCCAGTAAAGGCCGATCAAAAAGAAAATTATCCCTCGATCATTGGATGACCAAGGGATTTATTTTAACTAACGCGATAGTTTGGTGCTTCTTTTGTAATTTGTACATCATGTACGTGAGACTCTGCCATTCCAGCGCCAGTAATACGCACGAACTCAGGTTTGGTACGCATGGTCGCAATATCTGGGCTTCCAGTATAGCCCATAGCTGCGCGTAATCCGCCAATCATTTGATGTATAATTGCACCTACACTACCTTTAAAGGGAACACGACCTTCAATCCCTTCGGGAACTAATTTTTCGGCGCCAGCTGAGGTGTCTTGGAAGTAGCGATCACTTGAACCATGGGCTTGAGCCATTGCGCCAAGAGATCCCATGCCACGATATGACTTATAAGAGCGACCTTGGTAGAGCTCGATTTCACCAGGAGCTTCCTCTGTGCCTGCAAGCATGGAGCCCATCATGACGGAGTAAGCACCTGCAGCAACCGCCTTAGCAAGATCGCCTGAGAAACGAATACCACCGTCTGCAATTAGGGGAATACCTCTGTCTTTAAGTGCAGCTGCAACATTTGCAATAGCTGAAACTTGAGGAACTCCAACGCCTGCAACAACACGAGTAGTACATATAGAACCAGGGCCAATACCTACTTTAACGCCATCAGCACCAGCATCAGCTAAAGCGATAGCGGCTTCTCCTGTGGCAATATTTCCACCAATGACTTGTAAGTTAGGATAGGTTTGTTTTGCCCAACGAACACGGTCAATAACGCCTTTAGAATGGCCATGGGCGGTGTCAATAATAATCACGTCAACTCCAGCTTCAACTAATGCTTTGATTCTATCGGGTGTTTCTGGCCCAGTACCAACGGCAGCGCCTACACGTAAACGATCTTCACTGTCTTTTGTTGCAAGCGGGTAGGCTTTTGCTTTTTCTATGTCTTTAACGGTCATCATGCCACGTAACTGAAAAGCATCATTAACGATTAATACTTTTTCAATACGGTGTTTATGTAGCAGTTGTCTGACTTCTTCTTTTTTAGCGCCTTCTTTTACGGTCACTAATTTTTCTTTGGGGGTCATCACATCATGAATTTTAGTCTTTAAATCACTTTCAAAACGGATGTCGCGTGAAGTGACAATACCCACTAAATTACCATCGCAAAGTACAGGAACACCTGAAATATGGTATTGATTGGTGATTTTAAGCAGGTCAGCAATAGTTTTGTCAGAGTCTATTGTAATAGGGTTTTGTACTACTCCAGCTTCAAAACGTTTAACTTTGCGCACTTCTGTTGCTTGCTGCTCAATAGTCATATTTTTGTGAATAATACCAATACCACCCTCTTGAGCCATGGCTATGGCTAAGCGAGCCTCGGTAACGGTATCCATCGCGGCAGAAATAAGCGGAATATTAAGCTCAATGCCACGAGAAAGTTGGGTTTTAAGATTAACAGTATTAGGCAATACTTCTGAATATCCAGGGATGAGTAAAACATCATCAAAGGTGAGTGCTTCTTGATTTATGCGTAACATAGATACTCCCAGCAGGGAAAAAATGAAGCACGTAATTATAACTATACTTATTGAATCAAACAATCATTAAAATGCATTTGAG
>CAYNAM010000211.1:0-2733 GCA_964395065.1 uncultured Ventosimonas sp. | reverse complement strand
TTGGCATCCTTTAATTAAGTCTTTATTGCTGTTTGATACCACCTGTTGCACCCAACACGACACCAGCATTAAGAAGCCCACCTACTGATTGGGCAAGTTCCGCTGGCATAGCGATGACTTTGGCATTATCACTGGTAGAAATAGCGGCTAGTGCATCGACATAGCGAGTGGCTAGCTGAAAGTTTAGAGCTGCTTGTCCACCATTTTCATTAATACTTGCAGAAAGCAACTGGTTTGCTTTTTGTGTACCCTCTGCTAATGAAATAGCCGCCGCCGCTTGTCTTAGTGCTGCTTCTTGTTCCGCTTCTGCTTTGAGAATGGTCGATTGTTTAATCCCTTCTGCCTCTAAAATAGCGGCTTGTTTATTCCCCGCGGCACGTGTTTCAATCGCTTTACGTTCACGTTCAGCAGCTGCTTGTTGTTCCATTGCCGTTTGCATTGATTGAGAGGGCGCAATGTCTTGTATTTCGATTGAGCGAAGGATAAGCCCCCAGTCAGTCATTTGGTCAGACATAACACTTAAAAGCTCAGCTTTGATAACGTCTCGAGAAGAAAGACTTTCATCTAGCTCCATTTTACCAATGGTCGCCCGTAAAGAGGTCATGCCAAGGCTAACTGTTGCAATTTGGTAGTTCTCAACACCATAAGCTGCTTTTTGTGGATCGGCTACTTTAACGAAGCATATAGCATTAACGCTTACCACGGCATTGTCTTTTGTAATAACATCTTGGCTAGGAATACTAAATAGTTGATCTTTATTGGATAACTTATAAGCGATTTTATCAAGGTAAGGAATAACAATATTAAGACCTGCCCCAAGGGTTGTTCTATATTTTCCCAAACGCTCAACAATCCACTGTTGCCCTTGTGGAACAATGCGAACCCCTTTGTATAAGGTGACAATAACAGCCGCCAATATAAAGATAATAGCAGTTAAACCAGAACCCATAAACACCTCTTTTACAATTAAAAATTACGATTTTTTTTCATAGTCAACACGTACCAGTGTTGCGTTAATTTGCTCTTTTATGATGACTCGAGTATCAGCAGCGATTGGCTGATTTGCAATACATTGCCATTGTGTGGCACCGCCAACAGGCTTTTGTAATAAAACCGTACCGCTATTTTCTGTATCACAAGATTTAGCCAATACACCAATTTGGCCGACCAGTTGGTCATCTATTGCTTGTAAGGGAGTATCTGGTTTTGAGAATTTAACCCACAGTACACCACAAACAATCATAGCAATAATCCAGCTAATAATTTGTATTTCAACAGATATTTCTGGCTTGATAAGTGATATTGCAGCAGGGAGTAATGCTGCTATGGCCATCCATAATCCAAAGAAAGTGCTGGTAAAAAGTTCTATAAAAAGGAAAATGACACCAATAATGATCCATATCCACCAAATACTGTTTATTTCCATCCATTTCTCCAGAATAAACACTTAATAATATGACTTCTCTCTATTATGTATTAAATAACAAAGGTTATCTATTACATTTCAAATAAACTGTTTTGTTTGAGTAGTTCTTTCCCTAAAAGTCGAGAGCCTACATCATTTAAATGCCCATTATCGCGGTATAAAGGGATATTGTTTATGATAGGGGTACATTCATTGTTTTTACAAATTATGCGGTTAGGATCAATAAATGTGATTTGTGGATATAAGCGTTTGATTTCACTCCAGTAGTCCGCAAGTGTTGGTTGTTTTACAATGCAGGAAATTTGGCGATTGAAAATGAGCTGTCTAATTGGGCAAGTAGCTGCGTGATCAATGGTTGGATTGTTTAATATAATGATTACTTTAGTCCCAGATTTGAGATATTTTTCTAGGGTTTCTTTTAGGTAAGGATACACATTATTGTCTTGAGGCCAGCTAGCCGCCAATATAATGTATTTATAATGATTTTTTTCAATTAGCTGATCGATATATTCATTCCTGGCGATACAATGTTTACCATAGGTGGTAGATAGCTCATTGGCATAGTTTAAAATAGGGGGACAGGCATCCATTGTATAGTCTGTAATACGCCATTGTTTAACTTTGGCTATTTCATCGATCATGCCTGAAAAATGGTTGGCATAAGAGTCACCTATTAATAAGCCATCAATAGATTTGTTTGCTATACCTAATATACAGTTGTCGTTAGGTGCCGTTTGATATTGCTGGTTGGTGACATGGCAGCCTTTGCGTAACTCATTGGGCTTTATTAATGTGATTTGCTCTAGTGTTGATGCTTGCATAGAAAATCTTTGAGGAAAACCCTGCCAATAGTGGGTTAATACAGTGAGTACTGATAAGATAATAAAAGGGGTGCCTACGCGTGTAGTAAAAATATGGATAAAGTTTTTTTTGTTGCCTTCTACTCTGCAAGGGATTTCTATAAATCTCCAGGTTAAGAAAGACAATAAGTATGCCATTATGATGATTACGATACTGCTAACAAGGTTGATAGGTAGGTATAAGTAATTTAAGAAAGCAATCATAGGCCAATGCCAGAGATACAAACTGTATGAAAGTAGTCCAGTGATTTGCAGGGGTTTGATTGAAAGTAGGTAAGCTGGTTTTCCTAAGTTACCTGCTAAAATAATTAAAAAGGCACCTAAGCAAGGTGTTAATGCATTTAACCCCGGAAAACTGGTTTGCCCATTAAATGTTAATAAAGCATAAATAATTAACAACAGTCCAACGGCCTTTATAAAGAGGCACAATAAGGAGCTATATTTTTT
>CAYNAM010000210.1:0-2765 GCA_964395065.1 uncultured Ventosimonas sp. | reverse complement strand
AATAAGTCATCAATGAGGGTTTGGCTAGCTGAAGTTCCACTTCCGGGTGCTAAAGAAATAGTTTTAGAGGTCATGCAGGCTCCCCTTGTCGGTATTGGTAGTAAGCGGCACAGGCACCCTCAGAAGATACCATCAGTGCCCCATAAGCACTTTCAGGCGTGCATTGTTTTCCAAATAAATGACATTCTAACGGCTTACAACGGCCTGTCAGAACATCACCACAACGCGATTGTGGATCATCAGCAACCCGCTGTTGTTTGGGTTGGAAATGTTTTTCAGCATCAAACACTGCGTAGGTTTCATTGAGTCTAACACCTGAATCAGGAATGATACCTAAGCCTCGCCATTCATCATCACCGTACATAATAAAAACATCATTAATCACGGCTAATGCACGGGGATTGCCTTCATCGGGTACGACGCGGCGGTATTGGTTTTCAACAAGGCATTGTTTATTAGCAAATTGCTTAAGCACCATCACAATGCTTTGTAAAATGTCGGTTGGTTCGAAACCGCTGACGACCAAAGGTTTGTGGTACTGCTCGCAAATAAAACTGTAGGGGTGCGTACCAATGACCATGCTCAAATGACCGGGTCCTAAAAAAGCATCGATCTGAATATCCGGTGTCATTAGCAAACTTTTTAGGGTCGGTATAATCGTAATATGCTGACAGAAAACAAAGAAATTGGTTATGTTGCGTTGCTTGGCTTGTTGTAGCGTGATTGCAACACTGGGCATGGTCGTTTCAAAACCCAGACCAAAAAGCACAATTTTTTTATCAGGGTTTTGTTCGGCAATGGTCAGTGCATCCATGGGGGAGTAAATCAGGCGAACGGCGGCGCCTTCTTGACGTGCTTTTAATAATGAACCTTGTCGACCGGGTACGCGGATCGCATCCCCAAAGGTGCAAAAAATAACCTCAGGGCGCTTGGCTATTTCAATGCAAGCATCAATACGCCCCATAGGTAAAACGCAAACAGGGCATCCTGGACCATGGATAAACTCAATTTCTGGTGGCAGTAAGCGCTCTAGGCCAAACTTAAAAATAGCATGAGTATGCCCGCCACAGACTTCCATAATTTGTAATGGCTTTTCTGCGGTAAAAGACGTTTTCTTTACCCATGAGTGAATTTGTGAGAGTAAATTTTTGACTTGTGTAGGGTTACGAAACTCATCGATAAACTGCATGTTTATAGTTAACTCTAAGGTCTGAATAAAATATTAACATCAGGTTCTTCTTCTTGCATTGCATTTAATGCAGCCAGTGTTTGCTCAGCCTCTTCTTCATCGAGTAAACTCATGGCGAAACCAACATGAACTAATACCCATTGACCAACGAGTGATTGTTCATTTTCTGATGAAACGAGAGAAATATCTACATCACGCTGAATACCATTGACCTCGGCTGTCGCTTTGGTTGGCTGGTTTGGGTCAATGGCGGTAATTTTACAGGGAACACCTATGCACATCGCTCAGTCTCCAAAAAATCTAACCATGCGTCTAACCCCTCACCTGTGGTGCAAGAGAGTTTGATCACTTTAAGTCTTGGGTTAATAGTAAGCGCATTGGCAATACACTGTTCGATATTAAAGTTGACATACGAGGCCAAATCAATTTTATTAATGACCATGAGTCCTGCCGCGGCGAACATGTGAGGATATTTTAGAGGTTTATCATCTCCTTCCGTAACAGACATGACAACAACTTTTAATTTTTCACCTAAATCGAAACTGGCAGGGCAAACGAGGTTACCTACATTTTCAATAAAAAGGATACCACCAGCGGGTAAGGTTAGATCGTGAGCGGCTTGGTGAACCATTTGTGCATCAAGATGACAGCCTTTTCCTGTGTTAACTTGTATTGCTTGCACGCCTGTACTGCGGATTCGTTCAGCATCATTGGAGGTTTGTTGATCTCCTTCAATAACAGCACAGGGGCATTGATTGGCAATGCGTTTAAGTGTCTCTGTGAGCAGCGTTGTTTTTCCTGAACCGGGGCTAGACATAAGGTTAAGCACCAGAATTTTTTGGTCAGCAAAATGCTCTCGGTTATGCGCGGCTATTTGGTCATTTTTTGCGAGCACATGTTGTTCAATTTCAATTAAGCGTTGTTGCTTTTTTTGATCACTAGGCGAGTGTTCTTTTGTATGTTCGTGTTCATGCTCATGATGATGGTGTTGAGCTGGGTTTGTTGCTGGAAAATGATAGTGGTGGTGAACATCCCCCGTGTGGTGATAGTGATGATGGACAATTTGGGGAATCATTTCATCATGAGTGTGTTGATGATGTTCTGTTTCTGATGAAGACACATTATCTGACTCACATCCACAAGTAATACACATAGCTACCTCGATTATTGTATTTCGATCTTTTTAACCCATACTTTATCATCTGCATCAACCTGTGTGAGTGCATTATTACACAGTGAACACACAGCAATAAATGCATTTTTAACAGGTACATTTTTTTTGCAAGTTTCACACCAAGCTATCGCTTTTTGTTGCTCTATATAGAGTTGGCAACCCTCTGCCATGGTTTCTTGACAAACAAGATCAAAACAAAACTTCATTGATTCAAGTTCGACACAAGAGAGCGCTCCGATCTCTAACCATACCGCAACAATACGTTTTGCCTGTTGTTTTGTTGCTTGTTGTACGATTAATTCGTGTGTTTGGTAGCATAGGGTTAATTCATGCATGTTAGAGGCTCTTTAGCTAACAGTTGTTGCAGTGTTTGTTACGTAAAAATGCTTTATTTACTGTATA
>CAYNAM010000209.1:0-2783 GCA_964395065.1 uncultured Ventosimonas sp. | reverse complement strand
CCAATTTTTACCAATGATTAATTGGGCTGGGTCTAAACCGACAGAGAACTCCCACTTATCCGCTTGTTTCGAATAGATAAGATTGAGTTCATTTGGCACATCACATTGGGCAATACCCACTCTATTATTTGGCACACTGAGAATATCATCGTTAGGGCGTGTAATTTTAATAAGCTTACTGTTTTCTTTTTGATCTTTTTCAAATGCTCTTAACAGTAATAATAAAGAATGACAGCCAATAATATCAGCTGTTAAATGCCAGTTTGGATAATAAATATCATCAGGATATTGATACCGCCAAAGTGAAATAACACCTTGCTGCTTCCAGTTATCCGCATACAACATTGAACACCTAACTCCCCTTATTTTTTTCAACTTCAAGGCGTACAGCTATACTTATAATACTTGTTAAATTATGCCACAACTCACACCGATAATAATATGATTATTTATCGTTTTCGAAAAATAAATAAAATGACATATCCAATATTTAGACCAGAATAAAAGTCACTCTATTTTCTAAGGGAAAATATTTATATAAAAAAAACAAATAATCCATTTACCTTGTTAAAAACAAGGTAAATGAACAAATATAACTAACGTTCAAGCAGTATTCTTAACATGCGACGCAATGGCTCAGCAGCACCCCACAACAACTGATCACCCACAGTAAAGGCACCAATGTATTGAGACCCCATATTTAGCTTGCGTAATCGACCAACAGGTACGCTTAAAGTACCAGTAACAGCTGTTGGCGTTAGTTCCTTCATGCTTACTTCACGATGATTAGGCACTAATTTAACCCAACTATTATGATTTTTAATCATCTCTTCAAGATCATTTAGTGGAACATCTTTATGCAGTTTTATAGTCAATGCCTGACTATGGCAACGCATTGCTCCAACGCGAACACAAATACCATCAATAAGAATAGGGTTCTTAGCAAAACCTAAAATCTTATTGGTTTCAACTTGCCCTTTCCACTCCTCACGACTTTGACCACTAGATAACTCTTTATCAATCCATGGAATTAAGCTTCCTGCAAGAGGAACACCAAAATATTCTGATGGAAAGTCCGCACTACGCTGTGTTGCAGCAACTCGACGATCAATATCTAAAATAGCACTGGCAGGATCAGCTAACTCCGTCGATACAGAATGGTTAATCACGCCCATTTGCTGAATAAGCTCACGCATATTTTGCGCACCTGCACCAGAGGCTGCCTGATAAGTCATCGCACTCATCCACTCCACGAGCCCTGCTTCAAATAAACCACCTAGTGCCATTAACATTAAGCTAACAGTACAATTGCCACCAATAAAATCTTTCTTACCGGTTTCTAAGGCATGATCAATTACTTTGCGATTAACAGGATCAAGCACAATAATAGAGTTATCTTCCATCCTGAGCGTAGAGGCTGCATCAATCCAATAGCCTTGCCAACCTGCACTACGTAATTTAGGGAAGACTTCTGTTGTATAATTGCCACCTTGACAGGTAATAATAGCATCTAACGTTTTTAACTCATCAATATCGTAAGCGTCTTTTAATGTATCAACAGACTTACCAATAGAGGGCGCTGCTCCCCCTACATTTGATGTTGTAAAAAATACGGGCTCAATTAAATCAAAGTCCTTTTCCTCTTGCATACGTTGCATAAGGACTGAACCCACCATTCCACGCCAACCTATCAAACCTACGCGTATCATATAATACTATTTCCTCTAAAAACCTAGTGCAGTGACGCTCTATGTGATTATTTAACTACAGTTTTTTTAACTCAGCTACAACAGCATTTCCCATTTCTGAGGTTGATACTTTATCACATCCTATTGACATAATGTCAGCTGTACGTAAATTTTTATCCAACGTTAAACCAACTGCTTTTTCAATTAAATTAGCAGATTCTGCATGCTTAAATGTATAACGTAACATCATAGCGGCAGAAAGAATGGTTGCCAAGGGGTTAGCTATATTTTTGCCCGCAATATCAGGGGCTGAACCATGACTTGGTTCGTACATACCCTTACCATTGGCATCAAGAGAGGCTGAAGGTAACATACCAATAGAACCTGTTAACATAGAGGCTTCATCCGATAAAATATCACCAAACATGTTATCGGTTACCATCACATCAAATTGTTTAGGCAAGCGAACCAGCTGCATAGCAGCGTTATCAACATACATATGTGATAACTCAACATCAGGATAGTCTTTCGCCATATTGGTCACAATTTCACGCCATAGCTGACTAGACTCCATCACATTAGCCTTATCTACCGAACACAACTTCTTATTACGTAATTGCGCCATTTCAAAACCAACACGCGCAATACGCTCAATCTCAGTTTCACGGTAAGGTAGTGTGTTGTAACCTTGGCGCTCACCATTTTCTAAAGTACGAATACCACGAGGTTCACCAAAGTAAATCCCCCCTGTTAACTCACGCACAATCAAAATATCCAACCCAGCCACAAATTCGGCTTTTAAACTGGACGCATTGGCTAACTGAGGGTACAAAATTGCAGGACGTAAATTAGCAAATAAACCTAACTCAGAACGGATTTTCAACAATCCTTTTTCAGGGCGAATACTGCGCTCAAGCGTATCCCATTTAGGGCCACCCACCGCACCTAATAAAACAGCATCAGCCTCTTTTGCTTTCACCAATGTTGAGTCTGCCAAAGGAACACCATACTGATCAATCGCAGCACCACCGATAGTATCTTCAGTGTACTCAAGGCTTAGGTTATATTTGTCATTAACAACATTTAATACCTTTA
>CAYNAM010000208.1:0-2841 GCA_964395065.1 uncultured Ventosimonas sp. | reverse complement strand
CGAAATACCGCAAGTTAATAACCCCAAGCTTAAACCATGGCGTTGTTTTGCGCTGTGCTCTGCAACAAATACCCAGCTACTGGGGAGTTCTCCGCCAATGGCAATACCTTGCATAATACGCATTGTAAGTAATAGCAAGGGGGCTGCAATACCTATTACTTGATAAGTGGGTAATAGACTGATACATAGTGTAGGGAGTGCCATCAGTAGTATGGTAAAGATAAACATTTTTTTTCTGCCTTGTTTATCACTAAAGTGACCAATAATGATTCCACTAATAGGGCGAACTAAAAAGCCTGCTGCAAAAATACCGATACTTTGTAATTGAACAATCCAATTGGGTAAGTCAGGAGGAAAAAATAACTGTCCCAACTCGTTGAGTAGAAATATAAAAATAACGAAGTCATAAGTCTCTAACATAGCACCAAGACTAGCTAGCGAGAGGGTCTTGAAATTATTTTTAGTAAGTGGTGCAGGTTTAGACATAATAGATAGAAAGGGAATTTAATGTTTTATGGGGCCGGCAGTATAAAAAGCTAATATCTATTTGTCCATAACTCAGAGCTTACCTTTCAAAAATCTGGATTTATTAGAGATTGTAAATAAATGCTATGATATTAGGCTAGATAATAAAATTACTCTGATGTTTTGGGATGTTTGATGTGCAAGTATTGACTAAGTCAAAAAAATGGATAAAGCGAGTTTTAAAGGTTGCTGTTATTGTTGCGTTAACATTGCTCGCTATTAGGGTTTATGACAGTCAAAAAGGCGAACCTCTCGAGTTATGGCATACGGTTCATTTTAATGAATTAGCGGCGAAGCAAATCGAAAAAGTCAATTGGGATGATTATTTATTAGCCGAGCAGCTATTGTTTGATGAGTTAAAGCATAAAGTAACAGACCAATTAACGAAAGACAAGCGTCAGCTCTTAAATCGTTATTCTATTAATAGTCCGACTAATCCTGATAATTTTAAGACCAATTGGAATCGCTCTTTTGTATTAAAACCTGATCATAAACCGTTGGGAGCCGTTGTTTTACTTCATGGCTTAACTGACTCACCTTATAGTTTGAGGCACATTGCATTACATTATCAGAAAAAAGGTTTTGTGGTCGTTGCTATTCGTATGCCTGCCCATGGTACAACCCCCTCTGCATTAGTTTCGGTAAAATGGGAGGATTGGCTTGCGGCTACTTATTTAGCAATAAGAACAGCATCAAGCTATATAGAGAAGGATCAGCCATTGCACATAGTTGGTTATTCGAATGGAGGCGCTTTAGCTCTGATGTATACACTAGATTCTATAGATAATTCGGCTTTAGCTAAACCTGATCAAGTTATTTTAATCTCTCCGATGATCGGCGTGACAAGTTTTGCCCGCTTTGCAGGGTTAGCAGGTTTGCCAGCTATTTTTCCTCCTTTTGCAAAAGCCGCATGGGTTAATATCATTCCTGAATATAATCCGTTTAAATATAACTCTTTTCCTATTAATGGTGCCCGTCAATCTTATGAGTTAACAGTCGCCTTGCAAAAAAAAGTCGTCTCACTAGAGAAACAGAAGCTAACAAAACTACCCCCCATTCTCACTTTTTTATCAGTTGTTGACAGTACGGTTAATACTCGTTCGGCCATAGAATTTTATAATCTTCTTCCTAATCATCATCATGAGCTTGTGGTATTTGATGTGAATCGTAATGTTAAACTCGGGCCATTATTGAAAGATAAAGCGTATTACGCGATTGAGGATTTGCTTCCGAAATTACCTAGAAATTATGAAACCATTGTTGTAACAAATCGTTCCCCTGATAGCAAAGAGGCCGTAGCCTATATAACGAAAGCACTGCAAACAGAAGTAACTGATGAAGCATTAAACACGGCTTATCCATCAGATCTTTATTCATTATCTCATATTGCTTTACCCTTTCCTCTGACTGACTCTTTGTATGGAGAAAAACCAACACTGTTAAATGAGTTTGGTATCAGCATAGGGGCATTAGCGATTCGTGGAGAAAGGGAGGTGCTGGTAACCTCTTTAGATAATTTGTTAAGAGCATCATATAATCCCTTTTATCCATTTCTAATTCAGCAAATAGACCAAAGAATAGAGGCTACATTAAATAAAAAAATACAATAAATTAGATTTTATTTGTAAAATAATTATTCTTTGCTTGTTGTTCTAAACAATCATCGTTAACATTGCGCCTTAATTTCTAAACTACTACTTTATCCATGCAAGTTGCTGACTTTAATTTTGACTTACCCGATCATTTAATTGCACGTTATCCTCTAGCGGAGCGTACCGCGAGCCGTTTATTGGTGCTTGATGGAAAAACAGGGGGGCTTGAGCATAAACACTTTTCAGACCTGATCGACTATGTGAGAGCTGGTGATTTGATGGTGTTTAATAATACAAAAGTGATTGCTGCGCGGTTATTTGGACAAAAAGAAACAGGTGGTAAAGTAGAAGTATTAGTTGAAAGAATAGTAGATACTTATAAAGTACTTGCTCATGTGCGAGCTAGTAAAGCACCTAAAGAAGGTAATGTCATTATTTTTGATGAGCAAGTAACCGCAACTATGCTGATGAGGCATGATACGTTATTTGAGTTATCTTTCAATTTACCTGTGCTAGATGTTCTAAACAAAATAGGGCATGTTCCTTTGCCTCCTTATATTGATCGTAGAGACGAGCTAGAAGATAAACAGCGATATCAAACGGTTTATGCTAAAAGTGAGGGAGCAGTAGCAGCACCTACCGCTGGTTTGCACTTTGATGAAACACTATTGGCTATGCTTAAAGATAAAGGCATAGACACTGCATTTGTTACGATCCATGTGGG
>CAYNAM010000207.1:0-2872 GCA_964395065.1 uncultured Ventosimonas sp. | reverse complement strand
TCAAGAGATTGTCACAGCAGGTTTAGAATCTGTTTGCTATCAAACCTGTGATTTGCTTTTAGCTATGCAAGAAGACAGTGCTAGCCCATTAACAACCTTACGAGTTGATGGAGGGATGGCCATTAATAATTGGCTTATGCAGTTTTTGTCCAATATTTTAAATATTACAGTCGAACGCCCTGTAATAAATGAAACAACTGCACTTGGCGTAGCTTGGCTGGTTACATTACAGGCTAAGATTTATAAAGATTTAAATGAAATAGCTGACTACTGGTCCTCCCAACGGTGTTTTACTCCATCTATCTCAGAAGATAAACGCCAACAACTTTATAAAGGCTGGTTGAAAGCTGTTGAGCGTGTTTGTCTGAATCAGTAATATAATATTATTTAAAGCTCTTTTTATAGAAAATATCAAGAGAACTTGCAGTTCCCCCTGCGGCTTCTAAATAAATACTTTTGGTCAGTTTATAGCGTAGCATGATGGTGTTAACGGCTTTAAAAATACCAACACCATAATGTATGCTAAGTTTGTCATTGATTTTTCCGCTTGCTGTGATGCTAGTATCATCACCTGAACCACTGGTATCTAGTTGGAAGTCTTGAAGCCCCACTTTGCTAGCAAGCTCACCAACACTTTCAGATGTACTTGCCACCCCCATAGCCAATGCCGCTTGAGCAAGTACGTTATTATCGCCTGCACCAATTGGTCGACCAAAAATAATGTACGATAATGCTTGATCTTGACTCATTGAAGGTGTCGAAAAAACAGTGATCTTAGGTTGACTTGTAAATCCTGTCACTTTAACACCGGCAGTCACATTGTCAACAACTCTAACGGCTTCAATATCAAGACTTGGTTCACTGATGGAGCCCGTAAATAATATATTAGCACGCGTGATATTTAGCTTTTGACCATAGGCACGATAAATACCATTTTTTAGATTGATTTCACCTTGAGTAAAAAGGTTTTTAGTAATGGATAAGTTCCCTGTAATAGTAGAGGTTAAACCAAAACCTTTAAATGATAATTTCTCTTGCCCTATAAGCACCTTGACATCCATATTTATTCTCATCGGCATTGTTTGCTCGGGCACTTCTTGAGTTACAATAATAGCATCTGATGAAACAGTAACTGTTGAAGGAGGTAACTCTCGCACCACAATACTTCCAGAAGGAATATTTACTATACCTGCAACAGAGAGAGCATTATTAGCAATGTTTAGTTTTAAATCTGTATTAGCCTCAAGGTTAGCGTAAGGTGCAATGATAATAGGAAGCTTATTGGCTTTTAGATCCATATTGAGGTTTATACCATTACTCCAATTGGCATCACCTGTTATTTTAGCACGCCCTTGTTTACCGCTCTCCCATGAGCCATCTATACTTAATGACTCTCCTTCAATCATGGCTGTGGCTTGCAGATTCTCTAAAGAAACAGAGATATCACCCATGACTGTACCATTCTTTAGTGTTACCTTACCTGAGATATAAGGTTTTTCTAATATGCCTTTGATTGTACCTTTACCATCTATTTTACCTGATAATTCGCTAATATCTGGAATAAAGGGGCGTAAAATACCAATATCAAAGCCATCAATACTAAAATCGCCTTCAATAGGTTTGTTTTTCGCAATGGGGTTAAGTATGATTTGTGTATGAATATTACCTAGTGTTGTACTTTTAAACTCAAGTGTTGACGTGATTTTATTGGGCATTAGGTTAACCAATACGTTTAATGCCTGATAAGGGAAGTCATACCATCTGTCCTCAGTGCTTTCCCGTAGTTGGAATGCCCCTGCATTGGTTTTAATCTCAATAACGCCAGAGATACCTTGTTCTGGAATTTTAAGTACAATATCAGCGGATAAAGTACTTTTCCAATTAAATGTCTCAGGATACCAAGGTTGCAAGCTTTGCATAGCAAAATTAGCTAATTGATAGTTAATTTGGGGATGAGGAAATAATATTTGTTGGTTTTTTGCACAGAGTGTGGCTTGCCCATTTTTTAAACAGTGGGCTGAAAGTGTTAGATCTCCTGTATTGGTATACTGGAGTTGAGCTTTATTTTGTAGTTGCCAATTTTGACCTTGAGAAGCTAATTGTAATTTATTAATTGAGGCTAGCCAGTTTTGTTTTGTATCTTGTTTGCTATCAATTTGTGTTGATAGGGCGAGGATTCCTCCTGAGATATCAAGGCTTAACTGCTGCTGTTTTATATCACCGGAAGCCGTAAGATTTAAATTCCCTAAGGGGGTTGTTCCAGAACTTATATGACTGGCTTGCAGCCTTATCTGGGCTTGTTGCATGGCATTTAAATTAGCATTTAATTGTATACCATTAATTTTTTGCTCTTCAAAACTTAAACGTTTACCTGTTAAGGACACGGTCGCTTGAGGCCTTTCGAGTGACCCCAATACTTCTACTTTTCCTATGACGTTACCTGTTAACGTAGGTAATAATTGCTTTAGGTTGGGCAGATTGATATTCACATTTGCTTTTAAGGCGTGGCTTAACTCACCTTGAGCTGTGATTGTATTATTGCCCACTTTTATTAGTAACTCTGGAACATGCCATTGATTTTGCTTGGCTAATACCGTTGCTTTTATCTGGGTTGTTTGTTTGTTGAGTATACCTTGGATATTGGCTTTGCTGTCAGTTTCTATTTTATCGCTTATTGTTCCCGTACTTTCAACAGATCCACTAAGTGAGCCGGTTAAGTCTTTTAGCCAATAATTGGGATTAATATTTTTTAAATTAAGGTTAGCAAGCCAATGAAGTTTAGGGGTAAAGTCTAGTGTTGCAGTACCATTAATATTTCCTTTATCAGGGGTATCGATTTGTAAGGTTTCTAAAGTTAAATGCTTAAGGTCAC
>CAYNAM010000206.1:0-2925 GCA_964395065.1 uncultured Ventosimonas sp. | reverse complement strand
CATGACGCAAGTAACGGCAGATTATTCGTTACGTGATGATGGGGGGATCAAAGTAGTAAATAGAGGTTTTAATACGGTGAGTCAAAAATGGGCTGAAAGTATTGGTAAAGCTTATTTTGTAAAATCACCAAACATTGGTGCTTTAAAAGTTTCATTCTTTGGCCCGTTTTATGGTGGTTATAATATTGTTAAACTTGATGAGGATTATCAAACAGTTCTTGTTGCAGGCTCAAGTAAAGAGTATTTATGGATTCTTTCACGAACGCCTTGTATTAGTGAAGAGATAAAGCAAGCGTATGTCAAAAAAGCAGCTGAAATTGGTTATGACACAAGTTTGCTAAATTTTGATATTCAGACAGAGGCTAATTGCCTGTAGTTTATTTATAGGACAGAAAATAAAAAGGCCTCTTAGTTAAGAGGCCTTTTTACATGTTAGGGCTTATAGCTCAATGTCGCGATGACAATCTTTTGAGTAGATATAGCTAAAGTCTTCTTCGCCTACAGCATAGGCAACTTGAAGAGAGTAAGAACCCATGAAAAGGTAATCACCTTCTTTAACAGGTAACCATTGGTTATCTAGATTGTACATGCCTTTACCTGAAAGAATTAATGCACCGTGCTCTTGTACGTGAGTTTCAATATAACCATGAGAACCACCCATTTTGAAGTTAAGGATATGAATGTTCATATCAAAACCTAGCTCCGCAGGAAGGAAGTTTTGGATGATGACATTCTTCATGCCTTCGTATTCAATTTCTTCAACATTTTTGATGTTGTCAACGATTACGCGAGCAGAATATCCCTCGATAGGAACATACTTACGTTTGTAAAGAAATAGCTTACTGGTATTGTTACCATTATCATTTTCTAGGTACATTTTTACGCCAGCAGGGCAGTAAAGATAGCCACCTTTTTCTAATGTATGAACGTCTTTGTCAGCCGCAGCTTTGATTTTACCTTCAATTACATACACAAATGTTTCGATTTCGCCACCACCAAAGCCTTTAGCATTTTTGCCATTAGGGTGCATAGTAACAAGGTAATCAACAAAGCTTGCGCCCATTTTTGGCGAGCCCATGATAGTGATATCGCAGTTTTCAAAGCCTGGGATCACATTCTTAACTAAACCATTAGGCTCTAAAAGAGCACAGTTACCATATTTAACGAAAGAACGGCTGGCTAAAATATCTTTTGGATAGCCAGTTTGATTATTTAAATAACCCATGTTTACTCCTTTTATAAAAAAATAAAAAGCTTTTATCTCATTAAATAAGATAAAAGCTTTAATTAATTGTTACTGAACTTTAGTTTTTAAATTAAATAATGCAAATGACACTGCGCCAATGACTAAAAAGGCAACAGCAACATAGAATCCGTATAGCTGACTATTTGTTGCATCAATAATAGCACCAGTTAATGGAGGGGCAACAACTGATGAAGCCATACCACAACAGTTAAATACACCAAGTGTAGTACCGTAGCCCTTTTTAGGCGCAACGTCTGCTAAAAATGAAATGATAATAGGTTCAACCGCTAATTTCCCTAATAATCCATAAAGTACTAAGGCAATGAGTAACGCAGTGTAATTATCAAACTTAACAATGGCAAACAACATAATGGCTGCTGCGATTTCAAGCCCAATAATGAGGGCTACTTTCTTGTGGCGGAATTTATCTGAAATCCGGCTGAATAATAATGCACCGGGAATTGACGCGATAGCAACTAAAGAAGCAGAAAACCCGATAGCAACCCCTTCAAATCCTCTTTCTGATTGTAAAAATTTAGGTAACCAAGTTACGATCATGTAATAGCCATAACATGTGCCAAAATAGAGAAAGTAAATAGAGATCATTTTTAAAGAAAATAATCTTTTGATAATTGATCCTTTTTCTTCTTCAGCGCTTTCTTCAGTAGCTGTATTATTCGCATTACTTGCAGAGGCTTTATTTGGATTGCCGCCTTTAATAATTGCAGCAAACACGAGCACCATAACTAAAATAAGTGCTGCCGCAATAAACATCATGACTTGCCATTTCATGCCCATGGCTTTTACTAGCAGACTTGAGCCGATTAGAGCAACAGCCATACCGAGCGCCGAACCGCTATTAATAATTGCAGTTGATAATCCTCTTTTGTCAGCGGGGATATTTTGTGAGGAGAGGGAGTATGCCGAACCATAATAAGTACCACAACCAATCCCTGCTAAAACACTTGCAAAATAGATCATGTTAATAGAGCTAGCTGTTGCAATCATCACGGGGGCAATCATGAATAAAATAAAGCCAGGAATCATGATGACTTTCTGTCCAAATTTATCAACCAGTATCCCAGCAGGAATTTGCATAGCAGTATAAGCAAAGAAATAGCAAGTTGCGATAAATCCTAATTGAGTATTTGAGACATTTAAATCAAATCCCATTTCAGTGTAGACACCAGGTAATGACTGTCTATAAATCCACATGACTGTCCAACCAAGACAAAGCACAATAATCAGCTTCATCCAATAGGACATGCCTGTTGTTTTTCTCAAAGAACCTTCAGTATCCATAATTAAACCTCTGTATTTCTAAATGATAAGAGAGGAGTAGAAATAGACGAGCTATTTCTACAGGAAATTGCTTCAAAAAATATACTTTAGTCCTTGTATGCTAGCTCATAGAATGCTTCTGCAAACACTTTAATACCTTCAGCTAGGTCTTCCAATTTTGTTGCTTCTGCAGGGTTATGACTAATCCCTTTGATGCTAGGAACAAAGAACATAGCCGTTGGAATTTTAGGTGCAAAAATTTGAGAGTCATGACCTGCACCGCTGTGCATTACACGATAATTGTAGTTGTCTCGTTTACAGATAGCTTCGAATGTTTCAACAAGTTTTTTATCCATAGGAATAGGGTCTTCATCCATCCAACGATCGATTTCAATTTC
>CAYNAM010000205.1:0-2985 GCA_964395065.1 uncultured Ventosimonas sp. | reverse complement strand
TACAGCATTCTCCCTATCCTTTGGTGCAAAAAAAACCATAGAATATTATTTTTTTAATTCAGTCGAAATTGTTTAGCTCATAATAAGCCCAGAATTCATACAAGAATTTTAACATTAAACTTTAGTCGAGTGAATGAATATTTATTGCATTTCAAGATTAATATCTAATCAGATTAATCTTTATAAGCAATTGAATTAACGATATTTTATCTTTCTATTATGATTATTTATTATCTAATTATAGCATTAAAATTATGATGTTTTGATGGGTGGTTTTATCAATGCATAAAAGGATCGCAGGAATTTATTGATTATTTAAATTGCTTGCGGTTTATTATGCGGTAGTTTTACAATGAAAGGACTGTAGCAAATTCTACAGGATGGGCTTGGCAGCTCATTGACAACAGATCATAACTAACACTAGTTATGCTCTTGAAAAGCTTCGCCTGTGATTTATGGCGGGCTGTATGCGGGACACCCTTCGGGGTGTGCCGATTCTGTTGTCTCGGTCTGCCAACCTGTGTACAGTTCCGCCTCCTTAGTTTATTTTTATTTAAATCTAAAAAAGAGTAAGGGGGCTTCATTCTGATGCAGGAGTTATGTAATGACCGATTCACAAAGCAGTTCTCGTTTTATTCCCTTAGATAAACCCTCACAAGGTACACGTGTTGCAGTGTTGTATTTTGATAGTCATGCGCCTCATATTGATATTTTGGAGTGTGCGACACGGCGCTTAAATGCCGCTTTAGGACTCTCTGAGGTATTGCAGTCTTTAGAAGAGCCTAGCGCTAATATCATTAAAAACATTGGTATCGGTAGTCATATTTTAATCAGTGATGCGATGTTTTTAATTGATAAAGTACAAAATCAAGTTCAACCAAAATCTTAATAGATTAAGTTTTTACAAACCACTGCCTACGCGCGCGTAGGGGTGGTCACTAAGTGGTCACCATTTAGGTTGTATCCTTTAGCATAATGCGCTTTGCGCTGTTTTAGGGTGGTTACTATTGTGTTCAGGCAATAACAAATTAGACTACAACATTAAAGCCTTGTTATTCTCGCGCGTAGGGGTGGTGCTAAATGGTGCTTTTTTTGGTGCTTTTCTATGGGGTATGCTTTGGCTCACAATGTCTTAAGTAATAAAAAATTAATTGTTAAGGTATTTCTCGCGCGTGAGGGTGTTCACCTTTTTACCGCTATCCTCTGATTAATAGCGCATTAAGCCTTTTATCCCTGTTCTCCTTTTGTTTGTTTAATTCATAGGTTATTGTGTGTTGGGCTGTAATTTAACATTCCTCGCGCGTAGGGGTGTGCGCAAAGTGTGCGCAATGTAAAATAAACTGAATAAATTAATTATTTTTATGATGAGCATAATTTAAATAGACCATCACAACCCACACCATTGACCCTACGCGCGTAGGGGTGGTTCTTTCTGGTTCTCAAATCTGTCCTAAGCACTACTAATACACTGTTAATAGTCTATTGACCAACAGTGTATTAAGTTCTATGTTATATACACATTTTTTATTGATTGTCGTTTTTATTGATAATTTAAAGGTATCAATTCCATTTTGAAACTCAAGTTTTCTCAAGTAGTTTAAGTATTGATTTTATTCTTATATCAATTGCTAACAAAGAGTTATAGAGGATTTTATTGTCATTGAGTTTTAAAGCCTCTTTTTACTCAAAATAACTCTAATAAATAGCACTAACAACCATCGTTTTCGTAGTCGTTACACAGTAAACAAATAATCAATTTACGGTTTCTTCGTTATGGTCAATACGGGTTGTTGATGTTGCTGAGTAAGTCGTTCTTCTCTCAATAAAGCGAGCTTTTCTTGTAAGTCGAGTTCGTCATCACTGAGATCATGGATACATTCACCGATCATTATATTAAGTGCTGGCGGATGTGCTGAGTTATGATGATTGATTTGTTGTTGGATAGTATCACTATAACCATGATTAGCCAACATTAACTTGGCGAGGGTGGGATTAAACTCACCTAATAAGCCTTTATTAATCAGCTTGGTTTCTTGTAGTGCCAAAATAGCTTCTAACGTGTCCGAAAACTCCTCACTGATCTTTCTATACTCATACAGTGTTGAACGGCTAATATGCGCATACAAGGCTAATCCTGCTAGGGTGGGTATCACTTCTTCGTTTTCAAGATAACCACCTTTTAAATAGGCTTTGGCACGCTCCAGTGTTTGTTCTAGCTTGCTCGGTCTACCGAGTGTATTGGTTTGGTTATTTTGTGGCATGATGGATTCCTTAATCATAATTTTTGATTTTAAACTCAACATTTTTCAACAGGTAATAATCTATCCAGTAAGCCACCCGCTATTAAACAGTTAGCGATGACTTGCGGGTTTCTATCGGATAGTTCAATAATATCCTCGATGATTATGGCCTCTTGTTGTAATAGTGCTATGGCTGGATAATTTAAAGACTCAGCAACGCTATAAAACCAGCTTTGTTGTTGCGGGTTGAGTTGATTAAGTTGTGTGAGTTTGTCATTAATCTGTTGCTCTCTGAGTAATTGCTCTTTGATCTGTGTTTTATGGGTGTTGATATAGCCCACAATATCTCTTGTCACTCGCTCACTGGGTTTTACCGTTAGTTGATTGTTGTTTAATGTCAGTGTTAGCCCTTGGTGACTTAAATATTCCAGTGGCGTGGTTGTATGACTTTGATTAGTTAAGATCAAACGTCACCCCCTGATCATCGTCTGTTTCTATGCTGAGGTTATTTTGGTTATGGTGGGTGTTTTGTAACGTTTGGGTGGTGTGTTCTCTTACCCTTTCCACTGATACGGTGTTTTGAAACGTCACAACGTCACACTTTAACGGGGGCTTATCTTGTAGCGTATTTTCAAAACGTAACGTTTCTGCATTGTGACGTTTTGAATTTTGGCTATCTTCTCTGTGTGTCTTTGGTTGTGACGTTGTGACGTTTGTAAGAGTGGTATCTGGGGAAGGACTAGTC
>CAYNAM010000204.1:0-2999 GCA_964395065.1 uncultured Ventosimonas sp. | reverse complement strand
ATCGCCTATTTCATATATTTGTCCTAGATTATACTGACTGAATGCGTCCCCTTGTTTAGCTGCTTTGAGGTACCATTCTAATGCTTTTTGTTTGTCAAGAGTAACTCCCTTTCCATCACGATACATACCAGCAATAAATGATTGTGCTTTTGCATCGCCTTGATTAGCCGCTTGCTCATACCAATAGGCAGCCTTTTTAAAATCAGGCGCAATGTCTTTATCTTGCTCATAGATTGAGGCTAATACGACTTCGGCATCTAGAAAGTTTTGTAAGGCGGCTTTTTCTAACCAATAAATACCTTGGGTTTTATTAATTATTCCAGGTCTGTCCGTGTAAGTTATGCCTATATAGTATTGGGCATTTTTGTCACCAGCCATCGCGGCTCTTAAAAACCAATAGTTTGCTATATCTTCGTTTTTATTACTTGAGTATAGTGTAGCTAGTAAGTATTGTGCTGTCGTGTTGTCTTGAGTTGCTTGTTTTGATAAAAAGTCAGCAATTTGATTAAAGCTTTGTTGCTGCTGATTAAGTAAAATAAGGCTGCGAGGCTCTGTCGTTTTTTTGTGCCAATAAAGAGCATCTTTGGGTGATGATTTTACCCCATCACCATATTGGTATATAGCAGTAAGTGCATATTGGGCAAGTAGGTAATTTTGCTCGGCAGATTTTTGATACCATGATAAAGCAGTAGCTTTATTTTGTTGAACAGATTTGGCTTGTTGATACATTATACCTAATGTATATTGTGCAACAGGGTTACCTTCTGATGCTTGTTGTTTAATATAGGAAAGATCGCCTGCTAATATACTAAAGCTAGCAGAGTAAAGTAAAAAAAGAATGAAATAGTTGTAAAGCGCAGACATCTAGGTACTCATCTATTATCTAATGACCAGAGTTCGCTATTGTAACAGCTATTATAATAAGATCATCTGTTATATTAAGTTTTATATATAAAGAAGTGTTAGAAACTAATGAGAGGAAAAGAAGGTTAGATAACGTTTTTAATAATTACGTGGTAGTAAAACCACGTAATTATATAAAAGGGCAGGACTAAATTATTTGAATATTTGAAGCCTGTGGACCTTTAGCACCTTGGGTAGCGGTGAAAGAAACACGCTGACCTTCAGTTAAAGTTTTGAAACCGCCGCTTTGGATTTCTGAGTAGTGAGCAAATAAGTCTTTACCACCATCTTCTGGAGTGATAAATCCGTAACCTTTGGTTTCGTTAAACCATTTTACAATGCCGGTTTGCATCTTTTCTTTCCTATAAAACTAAAAAAATAATAGGGGATTGACCCCATAACTCGAGGGCGAAATCAAGACTGAGAGTGATTATTCAAAATAGCTATAGACAAAGAATATACTACTAGACGACAAACACAACCTTAAGACCGCTTATGACTACTATGATCGATAATCTAAAAAATAGCAACTGATTTTTAGATTATTTATGTATTAAGTTATAGGTATAACTTATAAAGAACGTAGGTGTTTATTAAAAATGGCGTGTTTTTTAAATAAAATCCTGTTGTTATAAAACTAGTGTTAGCCAAAGTATCTTATAAAAAAGATTTTTGTGTTTTGTTTTTGTTAAACTAACCCATAGGAATATTATTTAAATGCAATCATTTCTTTTTTGAAGAGTAATGATAATGAGCAAACACTAATTACCGATGAGGTATATATTATGTCCTTTGATTATGATCTTTTTGTAATTGGCGCAGGATCCGGTGGAGTGAGAGCCGCTCGTTTTGCAGCAAGCTATGGAGCTAAAGTAGCTATCGCCGAAGAGCGTTATTTAGGTGGGACCTGTGTTAATGTTGGTTGTGTACCTAAGAAGTTATTTGTTTATGCCTCTCAATTTCATGAAGAGTTTAGTCTGGCAAGAGGATTTGGTTGGCAGCTTGGAAGTATAGAATTTAATTGGCAGACATTGATAGAGAATAAAAATAAAGAAATTGCTCGTTTAAATGGTATTTATAAAAAACTACTGACTAACAATGGTGTTACTTTGCTTGAGGGGCATGCAAAAATAATAAGTACTAATACAGTGGAAGTCGATGGTAAAAGCTATACAGCAAAAAATATTTTAATTGCTGTCGGTGGTTGGCCTCAAGTGCCAGATATAAAGGGTAAAGAGTATGCGATTACGTCGAATGAAGCGTTTTATCTAAAAGAGCTTCCTAGACGTTGTACTATCGTAGGAGGGGGGTATATTGCTGTTGAATTTGCCTCAATTTTTAATGGGTTAGGTGTTGAAACAACATTGGTTTACAGGGGAGAATTATTTTTAAAAGGATTTGATAATGATATTCGTAAACACTTGGCTGATGAGTTGAGGAAAAAAGGAATTAAGTTAGCGTTTAATAAGAATATTGTACAGATAGATAAGAAGTCGGATGGCACATTATTAACGAAATTTAATAATAATGAAGTCTGTGAAACTGATTTGGTGTTCTATGCAACAGGGCGGCAACCAAAACTTGATAACCTAGGGTTGGAGAATACAAAGGTTAAACTCAATGGCAAAGGATTTATTGATGTTGATAAATATTATGAAACAGCCGAATCTGGTATTTTTGCTATTGGGGATGTGGTTGGACAAACTCAGTTAACGCCAGTAGCGTTAGTTCAAGGCATGGCTGTGGCACGTTATCTTTTTAAACCAGAAGACTATCGGTCTGTTGATTTAACACAAGTGGCAACAGCAATGTTTAGTTTACCTAATGTGGCAACTATTGGATTAACTGAGCAGCAAGCTATTGAAAAGGGCTATGATATTCAAGTGTTTGAGGAAAGCTTTAGGACGCTAAAGTTGACGCTGACAGATTGTACTGAAAAAACTTATATGAAACTTGTTGTGGACAAAATCACTGATAAAGTCTTAGGCTGTCATATGGTAGGTGAGGGGGCGGGTGAGTTAATACAGTGTTTGGCTATTGCTTTAAAGGCGGGGGCTACCAAAAAAGTTTTTGATGAAACGATCGGTGTTCACCCT
>CAYNAM010000203.1:0-3043 GCA_964395065.1 uncultured Ventosimonas sp. | reverse complement strand
TCAAGCCAAAATGGGGGGCACTGGGAGTGCATTCCAAAGCTCGATGGCCGGCCAACCTATTATGATTTTAATGGCATTGGTGATTGTGTACATCGTTTTGGGTATTTTATATGAGAGTTATATTCACCCATTAACCATACTATCAACACTGCCTTCAGCAGGGGTTGGTGCGTTATTAGCGTTAATGATGCTTGATACGCCTTTTAGCTTAATCTCATTATTAGGCTTATTTTTATTGATTGGTATTGTGAAGAAAAATGCTATTTTAATGATCGACCTTGCATTACAGTTTGAGCGAGAAAAGGCAATGGACTCTCGTACAGCAATACAAGAGGCCAGTATATTGCGTTTTAGACCCATCTTAATGACCACTGTCGCTGCTATTTTAGGGGCGGTTCCCTTAATGATTGGTGGCGCAGAAGGGGCTGAAATGCGTCAACCATTAGGTATTACTATTGTCGGGGGATTGATTTTAAGTCAGTTGCTAACACTGTATACAACCCCTGTAGTTTATCTTTATTTTGACCGTTTAAGCCATTGGTTCAAAAATCGCCGTGTTAAAAAAAATACTCGAACTGATTCAGGAAAAACACTATGAATCATAAATTATATTTAAAAACATTATCTATTACTTTGATTGGTCTAGTATCAGGTTGTGCTATTGGGCCAGACTATCAAAAGCCTAATACTATTCAAACCGCAGATTTTAAAGAGTCAGAAGGTTGGAAGTTAGCCACCCCCAAAATAGGTATTATGCCTGAGAAGTGGTGGTCGCTTTATGATGATAAGGAACTTAATCAACTGCAAGAACAATTATTAACTGCCAATCAAAGCCTAGCCCAGTATGAGGCAAAATATCGTCAGGCATTAGCATTAGTTAAAGGGGCAAGAGCTGCTTATTTTCCAACAATTACAGCTGATGTGAATGCTAAAAAGAACCAGCAAGGCAAAGGTAATTCGGTAACGAAAACCTATGATATAGGCCCATCAGCATCTTGGGAAATTGATGTTTGGGGGAAAATTCGCCGTCAAGTCGAATCAGCTAATGCCGATGCCCAAGCTAGCTTTGCTGATTTAGCAGCGGCTAAACTAAGTTTACAATCGGAGTTAGCACAAACATATTTTCAGCTAAGAATAATGGATATTCAGCAGAAACTATTAGATGATACTGTTTTAGCTTATCAGAAATCACTAACACTCACTGAAAACCAGTATAATGCAGGGCTTGTTGTTAAATCAGATATGACACAAGCTAAAACACAATTAAAATCAACTCAAGCTCAAGCCATCGATATTAAATACCAACGTGCACAGTTAGAGCATGCCATTGCGGTATTAATTGGTGAAGTACCTGCTAATTTCTCGATTAAGCCCACTTATAAAGTACCAGAGCTACCAGGTATTCCAAGTGTTTTACCTTCTCAGCTATTAGAACGTCGGCCTGACATCGCAGGGGCAGAACAACAGGTAATTTCGGCTAATGCTCAAATTGGGGTTGCTAAGGCTGCATGGTTCCCTGACCTTACATTATCGGCGGGGGCAGGTTATAGTGGTAATAGTTTTACTCATTGGGTAGAAAGTCCAAATCGTTATTGGTCATTAGGGCCTCAGTTTACAATGACTTTATTTGATGGTGGTCTAATAAGCTCTCGTTATACACAGGCTGAAGCTGTATATGATGAAAAAGTGGCTAATTATCGTCAAACGGTTTTAAATAGCTTTAAAGAGGTGGAGGATTATCTGATACAGCTGGCTGTACTTCAACAAGAAGCTAGCGTGCAACAAGAAGCGGTTGATTCTGCAAAAGAGTCATTACGCCTAATTACCAATCAATACGAGGCAGGACTTATTGATTATTTAAATGTTGCTTCAACACAAACATCAGCACTAACCACAGAGCGTACACAGATTACATTATTAGGTAATCAATTAACCACCAGTGTTAAGCTAATTGCAGCCATCGGTGGGGGATGGACAACCGCTGAATTAGATAAAGATTAGTTTAGAAAAGAAAAAAGGATAGTTTAACCATCCTTTTTTATCAATCATGAGATATTAAGCTTTTAAAGAATCTTTACGAATACTCATATAAACCATGATAAAACTAATTCCCTGCATCAGTAAATCAATACCCATGATAACACCAAAAACAATTCCACTTATAGGCGACGCTGCTAAAATAAAAATGCCAAAAAGAATATTGATAACCCCTGTTAGAAAAATCCATGGGCTACCAACCATTTTACGTAATTGATACGCATAAATAATACGACTAACACCAAAGGCAATTAGAAAAATTGCTAAAACAAAGGCTAAGTAGAGCGCAGAGTCCAAGGGAAGCAAAAATAAACAAATACCAGCCACTAAGTAAATAACGGACCATAAAACAGATAATAAGAAAACGCCTGTTGTTTGTTTTGCATAAAAACTATGCCCAAGTTGAATAAGGCCAACGGCTATAACAAAACCACCGATAAAGTACATAGCAACGATGGTGGCGATAATCGTGTAGCTAAGAGCAAATAAACCACTAATCACTAATAAAACTCCAAGCACAAGAAACCAAATACGATTGACCTGGAGTTTTTGAACAAGTTCTGTGTATGGGTTGTTATCTAACATAATAAAAGTCCTTGGTTGATGGTATTTAAAGCTTAGATTAGTTATTATCAAAAGAGTTCTTAAAAAAATATAACCAAATATTTATATAGTAATCTATTACATTTTCTTAAATAGCGCGATTAAACTTTTAGTTAGCTAGTCAGTCTGAAACAAATAATACAGTAGTAAATGATAATAATCAGAGGCAATATGTTAAAGCGTATTTTTATTTTGTTTTTATGCAGTGGCTACTTATCTGTATTTGCACAAGAACAAGAACTTTATAGCTTTTTAAATAAACCACTCTCAGACAATTTGCTAGCTGTTGGTGTTTCTATCATGCCAATAGAAACAAACCAGCAGAATGAATCGTTGAGGCGTGTTATTTTTAATAATACAGAGAAACCTAGATTAACATTAAACTCTACGTGGGATTTAACAG
>CAYNAM010000202.1:0-3058 GCA_964395065.1 uncultured Ventosimonas sp. | reverse complement strand
CTGGTACCACATCCTCAGGAAGCACAACAGGAAGCTGATCCTCAGGCACCGCCACATCACCACAGCAATCGCAATGAATCACAGGAATAGGACAACCCCAGTAACGCTGGCGACTAATCCCCCAATCTCTTAAGCGGTATTGTATTTTAGCCTTGCCTAACGATTTTTCTTCTAAATCTTTACCAATAGCAGCAAATGCTTGCTCAAAATCTAATCCGTCATATTTACCTGAGTTAATTAATACGCCATGCTCACCATAAGCATCTTGCCATGGTTCTGTTACTGTATCACCTACACTTGTACGAATAACAGCCTTAATAGGTAAATTATATTTTTTAGCAAAAGCAAAATCACGCTCATCATGAGCTGGTACCGCCATCACGGCACCCTCACCATAAGACATCAACACATAATTCGCTACCCAGACATTAAGCTTATCACCTGTTAGCGGATGTTGAACATAAAGCTCTGTTGCCATTCCCTCTTTTTCTTGTGTCGCCAGATCAGCCTCAGAAACACCACCCTTTTTACACTTTTCTATAAAAGCTTGTAAAGCAGGGTTATTTTTTGCTGCCAATGAAGCTAATGGGTGCTCAGCAGCTACTGCTACATAAGTAGCTCCCATTAATGTATCAGGGCGTGTTGTAAATACTTTTAATTGTCCTGCATAACCAATACTTTGCTCATCATAAGGAAAGCTCACTTCCATTCCTTGAGATCTACCAATCCAGTTGCGTTGCATGGTTTTTACTTGCTCTGGCCAACCAGGTAGTTTATCTAAATCATCTAATAATTCTTGAGCATAGGCCGTGATACGGAAATAGTACATAGGGATTTCACGCTTTTCAATCAAAGCGCCTGAGCGCCAACCTCTACCGTCAATCACTTGCTCATTAGCTAGAACCGTTTGGTCAACAGGATCCCAATTCACTGTACCATTTTTACGATAAATAACACCTTTTTCAAATAGACGTGTAAATAACCATTGTTCCCAACGATAATAATCAGGTTTACACGTTGTAATTTCACGCGTCCAATCAACGGCCAGACCTAAGCTTTTTAATTGCTTTTTCATGTAGGCAATATTTTCATAGGTCCATTTGGCCGGCGCTACTTTATTTTTCATGGCTGCATTTTCAGCAGGCATTCCGAAAGCGTCCCAACCCATGGGTTGCAAAACATTTTTACCCAGCATACGTTGATAGCGACTAATCACATCCCCGATTGTATAATTACGCACATGTCCCATATGCAGCTTACCACTAGGATATGGAAACATAGAGAGGCAATAATATTTCTCTTTATCAGATTGTTCAGTTACAACAAAAGACTGATTATTGTCCCAATACTCTTGGGCAGTGGCTTCAACTTCTTGAGGTAAATATTGTTCGTTTATCATGGTTTTAACTGGTTTCAATAAGTTCGCTATAATAAAATGTCTAGCATACAACAGTTAGACAGAGATAAAAAGACAAAGACGCTATTCTCTATAAAAAACCTCTTAGAGGTTACTACTTGCTATGCTTTAATTGGTTAATTTCACTAATAACACGCTCCATAGTACGTGTTAAAAATGCCTCTGTATCATTATCAACCAACTTACCCCCCACGATTTTACTGCCTATATGACACAATGCTGCCTCTCTCATAGGGAGTAAATGACAAAGCATAGAGGCAAAGGCCTCACGTAATTGGTATTGAGCTCGAACCCCACCTAACTCCCCTGTTGATTGCGTCAAGAAAAAAACAGGCTTATGCAGCAAGCAACTTTCAAAAGCAGGACGTGATAACCAGTCTAGAGTGTTTTTTAAAACACCCGGAATACCATGATTAAACTCTGGGCTAACCACAATAACACCATCGCATAGGGAAACTAATGCACGAGCGTCTGTCACAGCTTTAGGCAACACATCAAGCTCTAAATCCGCATTATAATGCGGAAGATTACCTATCTCCAATAACTCCACAACAGCTTGTGGCTTAGCCTTCTCGATCATCACTTGTAAAATAGCACTAGAGTATGAAGCTTTACGTAAGCTACCTGAAATTCCGACTAAACGCATACTATCACCGTTGAAAACTTAATAATCAAATAAGGGAGCATTTAGCTCCCTTATTTTAATATTTATAGAGGCTTGCCTCTATTACCATGCTGACTAACAAAACATTGTACTTGGCTTAAATCATTTGCCAACACTGTACAACGTTCTTCTCGCTTGAACAAATCTGCTAGATGGGCAGGTAATTCAATATTTTTAACGATACCTGCTTTCTCTACCGCTTCTGGGAACTTGACAGGATGGGCTGTACCTAATGTCACCATCGGTAAAGCAAGACTACGACGACACATTCTTGCTGCACGCACCCCAATAGCTGTATGCGGATCAAGAATTTCACCTGTTTGCTTAAACACCTCTGCGATTGTTTCACAGGTTTCAACATCAGACACTGCTAGGGAATCAAATAATTTACGTGCCTCTGTCCAACGGTCATCTTCAACAGATAACTTACCTGTTTTCTTAAAACTATCCATTAGCTCAGCCACTAGCTGACCGTTTCTACCATGTAAATCAAAGAGCAAACGTTCAAAATTAGAGGAAACCATGATATCCATGGAGGGCGATAAAGAGGGATGTAACTGATCTTTATCATAATGATTACCCGACATAAAGCGGTGTAAGATATCATTACGATTGGTCGCCACAACCAATTGATTTATTGGCAAGCCCATATTACGCGCTAAGTAACCTGCAAAAATATCACCAAAATTACCTGTTGGCACCGAAAAAGCCACCGAACGTAATGGCGAACCCAATTGTAAGGCCGCATAAAAATAGTACACAATTTGCGCCATAATACGCGCCCAATTAATAGAGTTTACGGCCACAAGGCGCGTTCCCTTTAAAAAGGCTTGATCTGCAAAACTAGCTTTAACCATTTCCTGGCAATCATCAAAGTTACCTTCAATGGCAATATTATGAATATTGTCGCCTAATATAGTTGTCATTTGGCGGCGCTGTCCTTCAGACACGCGCCTATGAGGATGCAGAATAAAAAT
>CAYNAM010000201.1:0-3069 GCA_964395065.1 uncultured Ventosimonas sp. | reverse complement strand
AATAATGCCTGCTGACCTATACGTAATGGCCATCGATATGTCTGATTATGCGTGCTATGCACAACAAGTTCATGAAATGAGTTCAAGCTCACATAAAGAATAAAAAACTCATTTAATACAGAAGCAAATAAAAATAAATCGCCATCTCCAATATACCCTTCTGGATCGATCGTCAGCTCTGTTCTAATTCCTCTGAAAGGCAATCCTTTATGCAATCGATCCACAGGCTTATATTTAATGTCTTTTAGCCCTGCTAATAATCTACGACTAATTCGCTCATGTTGTTGATCATAATAGCGAGGGAAATCATACGTTTCTAATACTACTTTTAACGGCTCTATATCAGCCAGTGATAAGTAGTTAAGCGACATATTGCTAATGATGCGCCATAAAAAGCCTGTTTCTATAGGAGGCGCATAACTTGTTGTAGGTGGAACAATATTTCTAAACACTAAGTTATCTGGAATTGTTTCAGACGCAACACAGATATCTCCCACACGTAATTGTGTCGGTAAGTTTTGATTAGTACAAGTTAAATCAATAGATAAAGTATCACCGGTAAAGAGTGTATTATCTTTGCTCGCAAACCGTAGGTATGTATCCAAACCATCATGCGTCAGAGACTTTTCTTTTCTAACAAAATAAAAGGGCCTTACTTCATCAACATCGAAACTGGCATCATGTTCAAAAGACTCAAAAGGAACGTATTCTTTATACTCATTGCGCGTATTACTCCAACCAATCACCTTATCAACCGAGAAGACCTCATAATGTCCTGCGGTATTGATACTCGGCAATATATGGTATTCATTATCAGTACCTGTAAAGTTAATTGGCATAGCATTATGCGAGAATAAATTCACAACAGGGGTACAATACAGCTTGATGTTTTCTTTTGTAGGCTGAATCCGTTGCATGTTAGCGCGACGAATATTAAAACGTACCATGATACCTTTTGTTTTTTCTAATAGTTCCTCTGGCAATGTTTTTAAAGTATCCATTCGCTCAAGATCTACAAATAAAAACTTATCTTGAAACGCAAAATACTCTTGAATATAACGATAACCACGAAATGTATTTTCAGGATAGGGCAATAAGGCTTCATCTTCTGCATACCCGACAGCTTTGATATGTTCAGGCCCAATAGTCTTTGTTCCTAAAACATTTCCATTGCTATCTGTAAAAGGTTCACCTTTTTCATTTAATGGGACTAGCTGAACATTATCAATGTGTCTTAATAAGCACAAATAAAGCATTTGGCTAATATAACGCTCACCTGTCAAGTGTAATCTGAGCTTATCAAGAGGTGCTCCTACTAAGCTACCCTCTCCCTTAAGCATTAATTTTAAACTAAGAACTGCACCACCATTTTTAATGGCATAATCTACATCATCCAAACAGAGTGCATTAATTTTCGTTTCATAGCAGGTTTGAAATTGACAAACCGTTCCTTCTACAGGAATAGAACTAACAACAGAGTGTCTCGCTAAAGTAACACTTTCCTCTGTTTCTTCAAGTGCATCAAATTCAATAATACTAAACGCAGGCAATGACCTCATATAATTAGGCCATAATAAATTCATTAATGAATGGGCTAATTCTGGTAGTTCATCATCTAGCCTCTGCCTTAACCTTCCTGTTAAAAAAGCAAAACTCTCCAATAAACGCTCAACATCAGGATCACGACTACCATCACCTATGAAAGGAGCTAATGCAGGGTTCCTTTGTGCAAACTGTTTACCCATACGGCGTAAAGCAGTTAACTCTTGTAGGTAATAATAATTAAATGACACTGAAACTCCTTAGAAGTTTATCTGCTATTATTAGTAACGTTTATTTATCTTTACTTGTCCAGAACCATTTAAAGAGGCACCAAACGAAACCTCTCTTTTGATGCCATCAACCTCTATCATTCCTTCAATACTAAATGACAAGTTTAATGGATCATGCGTTCTAGGCAAAGTAACCACTCTTACCTCAGACAATCTGGGTTCATACAGCTCCACAAATCGCTCAATAGCGATACGCGATTGCTGTAGAGAGTCATGCAGCGATAAATTCAAATCATTTAAATCAGGTAAACCATAATCAGGTAATGTTTGCACACTACCTGCACGGGTGCTTAACATCTTTGCCAAATGATTAGCAACTGAAAGAGTAATAGCAGCCTCGTCATCAAACTGTTTTCTCGTCGCAGGAACATCTGCTAACCGTTCAAAAAGGCTGCCATACTTACTCATATATTAGCCCTATTATTCCTTATCTAACTTACCAACTAAAGATAAGGTAAAATCGGCACCCATATACTTAAAGTGAGGGCGGACATTAACTGTTACACGGTACCAGCCTGGTTCTCCCTCTACGTCTGTCACAATAATTTGTGCAGCACGTAATGGACGACGTCCACGTACTTCAGCACTTGGATTTTCTTGGTCAGCAATGTATTGGCGAATCCATTTGTTAAGCTCACGCTCAAGATCTACGCGCTCTTTCCAAGAACCTAATTGCTCGCGTTGTAATACTTTAATATAGTGTGCAAGGCGACTGATCACAAATAAATAAGGTAATTGTGTACCTAATTTATAATTAAGCTCAGCATTTTTACCTTCTTCACTGATACCAAAGAATTTTGGTTTTTGTACAGAGTTAGCTGAGAAGAATGCTGCATTATCACTGCCCTTACGCATAGTTAATGCAATAAAGCCTGACTCTGCCAATTCATACTCACGACGATCCGACACCAACACTTCCGTAGGGATTTTCGTCTCAATTTCACCCATACTTTCAAAATGGTGTAAAGGCAAGTCTTCTACAGCACCACCACTTCTTGGTCCAATAATATTTGGACACCAACGGTATTTAGCAAAACTGTCTGTTAAGCGGGTACCAAATGCAAATGCAGTATTCCCCCATAAATAATGCTCATGGCTCTCTGATACATTTTCTTTATAAGTAAATGTTTTAACAGGATTATTTTCAGGATCGTACGGATTACGCAATAAGAAACGAGGTACAGTTAATCCACAGTAGCGAGAATCCTCTTGCTCTCTAAAACTTTGCCATTTAGTG
>CAYNAM010000200.1:0-3088 GCA_964395065.1 uncultured Ventosimonas sp. | reverse complement strand
TTGGTATACGCAAGGTGCCAAACAAGGCCATATTGCGTCACAACTGAAGCTACATGCACTACAATCTAGCATGCCATCAATTTAAAGGTATAATTGCCACTATGCGTAGTCAATTTATTAACAGATTCAGTATGAAAAAAATTTATACCCTATTATTTATCATTCTACTTAGCCCTTTATTGATAACACCTAGCTACGCAGCACTACCTAGTTTATTAAAAGGGTCGTCTACGCAAGAACAAGAACCTAAACTCAACAATACAGAGCTTGTACAATCACTTGATGCACTCATCAAAACCCTCGAAAATAACCGTCAACGTCAAGATCTACTGGTTAATTTGAAAGACCTACGTGAAAGTTTAAAGGTTGCGGCAGAAAAAGACAAAAAAGATGAAGAAACTGGTGTTTTAACTGACTTCACTGAGCTCTTCGATTTTTTAACCCATGATTTAAATGGTCAAACCCCAATAAACTTTTGGAAGGATCGAGCACAACTCGCTTACCTAGAGTCACAGCTACTCGCCCCATCTCTCGCTGAATTTTCCACTCTCCTTTATAGCTTTTCTATTATTATCATTATTTGGTATATCATTGCCAGAGGGCTTTTGTGGTTAATAAAGCGTATTAATCTGCATTATAAGCTGCCTTTATCGCTTTCTAACAGCCCTAGCACATGGGAATTTTTATTATATGCAATAGAAAAGTTGCTTCCTTGGGTAGTTGCATTCTTCATTACACTTTATACATCCAATATATTACCTGCAACCTCCTCTCTTGGAAAAGGTATTGCCCTCTTGATGACCTATGCTATCATGGGGGGAGGAATATTTTCTGCACTTTGTTTTATCTCGTTATCATTATTGAGTGGTGATCATCGCTGGGGCGCTTTACGCGCTTTACGTAAGCGAGCATTTAGACCTTTATTTGCTATTGGTTTTTTTGCCTCATTAGGCGATGCGCTCTCCAATTACAAAATAATCAGTTTGCTTGGCGGCAATCTGAGTCTAACACTATCAACATTCAATAACCTAACCGCTGCCTTATTAGCAGGCTGGTTCGTTATTACTTTTCGACGACCAATAGCCCATCTTATCCGTAATCGCTCGTTTGAGTACCGCAAAAAGAGAAAAAGCTCGTATGACTTTTTACGTTTCTTAAGTGCTGTATGGCATATCCCTGTATTAATGCTTGTTACAGCCTCTCTAATAGCGACTATATTATCAGGAGATCCAACCTCTGCATTACATAAAGCCCTAATGTGTGCGGCTTTATTGATTGTCGCTCTTGTACTAACGGGTTTGATACAAAAACAATCAACCAAATTACAACAACGAGCCAAACGTAATCATAATGGCTTATATTTTTTACGCCTAACTCGCTTTGGGTATACACTCCTAAACCTTACTGTTTGGGTTATTTTTATCGATTTAGCATTAAGGGTTTGGAACTCATCAATACTGTTGTTCGAACAAGGCGCAGGCCATAACATCACTATTATTGTTATTACAATTGTGCTCACTGTACTTACGACCCGCTTAGTCTGGATTTTAGTAGATACCGCCATTTATCGTGCACTCACTGGCGTTGGTAGAAATGGTCCAAGTACTCGAGCGCTAACAATGATGCCTCTTATTCGTAATACAGCACTTTGTATTATTTTAGTCATAGCAACTATCGTTGCTTTGGCAAACCTAGGAATGAACGTAACTCCTCTTTTAGCGGGTGCGGGGGTTATCGGTTTAGCCATTGGTTTTGGTGCACAATCGTTGGTTTCAGACCTGATTACAGGACTATTCATTATTGTTGAAGACTCACTAGCTATTGGCGATTATGTCGATGTAGGCGACCACAAAGGTACCGTTGAAGCAATTACAATACGTACCGTTAGTTTGCGTGATATTGATGGCATCGTTCATATCGTTCCCTTCAGCGTCATCAAAACCGTAAAGAATTATTCACGCGAATTAGGCTTCGCTATTTTTAGAATTCCAATTGCTCATAGCATGGGAATTGACGATGCCGTTAAAGCTGTACGCAGTGTTGCTAATGAAATGCGCCTTGATCCTATATTGCAGCGAGACATTTGGTCACCCATTGAAATACAGGGCGTTGAAAGCTTTGACTCGGGTAATGCTGTACTACGTGCACGCTTTAAAACAGCACCACTTAAACAGTTCGAAATCTCCCGCACATTTAACTTAAGATTAAAACGCTATCTGGATAAAAATGGTCTTGATCTTGGCGTTCCAAGACGTAGCGTGACCGTTCACAATGAAACACCAGATGCAGAAGTCCCCCCTACTCAATCATAATAACATTAAGGAGTTATTAATGTCCTCACTCTCATCTACTCTGGCCTTGGCTTTCGATTTGATTAGCCGCCCCTCCATCACGCCTAACGATGAAGGATGCCAACAACTGATGATAGAGCGCTTAAAAAAACTGGGATTCTCAATTGAAGATATGCCCTTTGAAAATGTAAAAAATTTTTGGGCAACCCATGGTACACAAGGCCCTATCTTTTGCTTTGCAGGTCATACTGATGTTGTGCCTGCTGGTTCACCTGATAAATGGAAACACGACCCATTTCAACCCTATATTGATGATAACGGAATACTTTATGGTCGTGGAGCGGCTGACATGAAAGGCAGCTTAGCTGCGATGATTATTGCAACAGAGCGCTTTATAAACAAATACCCTAACCATAAAGGAACCATTAGCTTTCTTATTACCAGTGACGAAGAAGGCATCGCGACCCACGGAACACGTGCTGTTGTTGATGTACTTGCCAAGCGTAATGACACTATTGATTGGTGTATTGTTGGAGAGCCTTCTAGTGTTCAACAACTCGGGGATATCGTTAAAAATGGACGTAGAGGATCACTTAATGGCAAACTGACTATCAAAGGCAAGCAAGGTCATGTGGCCTACCCTCAAAATGCTAAAAACCCTATCTTTCTAGCTTCACCTGCTATTACAGAACTTGCCAATACTGTATGGGATAATGGCAACGAATTTTTCCCCCCTACAAGCTTCCAAATCTCCAATATACACTCAGGCACAGGTGCTAACAATGTTATACCAGGCG
>CAYNAM010000199.1:0-3183 GCA_964395065.1 uncultured Ventosimonas sp. | reverse complement strand
TATGTATCAATGCGTAAATCAGCGGGATTAATTTCTATTTCCTGTTGTTCATCTGGTTCAGGAAGTACGGCAACAGTACAAGCGGATGTATGGACACGCCCTTGTGACTCAGTTTCTGGAACTCGCTGCACACGATGAGCACCCGATTCAAATTTTAGAAAGCTATAAACATGATCACCCTCAATTCTTGAGATGACTTCTTTATAGCCACCATGTTCACCTTCATTAGCAGACAGTATTTCAACGCGCCAACCACGTTTCTCTGCATAACGCGAATACATTCTAAACAAATCACCTGCAAAAATAGCTGCTTCGTCCCCCCCCGTTCCGGCACGGATTTCTAAATAGACATTACGTGCATCATTAGGGTCTTTGGGCAGTAACATTTTTTGCAAATCATTTTCTAAGGACTCTATTGATCCTTGTAGCTCTGCAACTTCCTCTTCAGCCATTTCCTTTAAATCAGAATCAGCCTCTTTTAATAACTCTTTAGCACCAATCAAATCTGATTGTGCTTTGGTAAGGTCACGAAATGTTTTAATAACAGGATCAATTTCAGCATACTCTTTAGAATATTCACGGAACTTATTTTGATCACTGATAACATCAGCATCACCCAACAAGGCAGTTATTTCTTCATAACGATCTTGAAGGATTTCTAATTTATTTAATAAAGAAGGTTTCATTACTCTATCAGCCAATAATTTTTAGGTTATCTTATAATCCCATGATACTAACAAAAGTATCACAAGGAAGTGTTATATACTCATCAGCCAACGTAGCTAATATAGACCAATACGCATAACGAACTCACAGATCAAACAAAGGGTTAAATAGACTAATTATTGTATCATTAAAATAAATAGCTACTCTAGTAATCATTTTCGTTAACACATAAAAACAAGTATACTAATCAACTTAATTAAACAGTTTCATATAGGCTAAGAAACTTCACAGCAAACTCATTGCTACAACAACCCTACAACATTAAAGAAACATTATTTTTGTGCTATGAAACGATTTTCTCTTTTACCTTGCACCTTAGCTTTTTTATTAGGGGGATGCAATTTACCAACAAACAAACAACCACCAAACAAGGTTGTTTCCAGTAGCTTAGCACCGGCACAAGAAGAAAAAACGAGGCCATTCAAAAAGGACACTCTAACAAAACTACTTATTGCTGAGTTTGCAGGACACCGAGGAGATTTTGAAAAAACATTGGCCCTCTATGTTGAACAGGCAAAGAAAACAAATGATCCAAACGTAGCAAAACGCGCTTATGAGATTGCCTCTTTTCTAGAAAAACGCTCAGACCAGCTTGATATGGCTATATTATGGGCAAAACTAGAAGCCAATGACATTGAAGCTAACAGAGCCGCTCTTTTTGAACTGTTACGGAACAACATGACGAGAGATATCTCACCTCATTTAGAGAGAGTATTTACACAAACTCAAAAGCTCGATTTTTTGCAACTGAATAGTAACGTATTACCTGCAGAAATCTACCCACAACTAATCAACTATATAGATCAACTACTGATAAAATACCCTAATAATCATCAGCTCATCTACACAAAGGCAACTCTTTTTTCTGCGAACAAAGAGCCTCAGAGGGCACTGACGCTATTAAATACACTACCAACAACGGTACAACAACAAAATGAGGTTGTTTTACTTAAAACATATTTACTACAAAGCACAGGAAAAACTACGGAAGCCATTGCTTTACTTAACAAAGAAATCAAGAACACATCACAAAACAAACAGCTACGCCTAAACCTTGCACATCGCTTAGTTAGCGATGGTAAATTGGAGGAAGCCAAACAACAGTTTTTACTGCTTAATCAACAATATCCAACAGATGAAGACATAAGATTTGCTTTAGTACTTATTTGCTTAGAAACACAGCAATGGGATGAGGCAATTAATTATCTAAACATTATGCTCGAACACGGCATCAACCCCAGCGTTATTTATTTTTATTTAGCTTCTGCTTATGACAACAAAGGCGATAAAGAAAAAGCGCTTAACTACTATCAACAAGTTAATGACGAAGAAAACTTTCTCAATGCTTCAGTCAATGCAGCTAGAATTCTTTTCGAACAAAATAAAACTAAAGAGGCCCAACAATACTTAACCAAAGCACGCAAAGACCAACCTATACTGGCAACCCCACTGTATTTATTCGAAGTAGAAGAGCTACAAAATCGAAAAAAACTACAACAAGCACGACAACTTATTAATCAAGCCATAAAAACTGATCCTAAAAACACTAGTTTTTATTATAGTCGTGCCTTATTAGAAGAAAAGAGCAACAACATCGCGCAAGCAGAAAAAGATTTACGCCATATTATAAAGCTAGAGCCTAATAACGATAGTGCAATCAATGCACTTGGTTATATATTAACGGAAAGAACAACTCGCTATAAAGAAGCATTACAACTCATAAGGCAAGCATATAAACTAAACCCTAATAGCCCCGCCACAATGGATAGCATGGGATGGATATACTACAAACTAGGCAAGCTTCCAGAAGCCCAAGAATATTTACAGCAGGCATACGACACTTATCCTGATCCAGACATTGCTACACATTTAGGCGAAGTTCTTTGGAAGCTAAACGACAAAGAACAAGCCAAAACCATATGGTCGAAAGCCTTAGAAGAAAATCCTCAACATACCATCTTACTAGAAACAATAAAACGTTTAACAGGCTCTCAGGGGTTATAAATGAACTATAAAACTTATTTTCGATCACTAGCACTTATCGGAACTTTACTACTCATGACAGGCTGTGGACTTTTGTCCCACCAAGAAAAACCCAATACGTCTGAACAAAGTTGGCAACAACACCAAGCAAAAATATCGACACTAGATACTTGGCAAGTTGACGGCAAAGTAGGCATAAAAGCAGGAAAAGAATCAGGTAGCGCAACATTGGCATGGCTACAACAATTTAATTATTATGATATCCGTTTGTCTGGCCCTATGGGAAGAGGTGCAACACGTATCGTAGGGCAAAAAGGCAATGTATCAATAGAGATCGCAGGACAAGGAAAATACAGCGCAAGAACGCCTGAAGAACTTTTACAAGAACAATTAGGTTGGAATATTCCCATTTCCAATCTTACTTGGTGGATTAAGGGATTACCTGCACCTGAAGCACCTTATACCTATACGCTC
>CAYNAM010000198.1:0-3213 GCA_964395065.1 uncultured Ventosimonas sp. | reverse complement strand
TTGCAACGTCACGTATTTATCTTCTTGTAAGAGGAGTTTTTACTTTCAATGCATTTTTATTTCGTTTTTTTTTTCTTCTTCTTTCTGGCTTTTAATTATTCTTGTTGTTGCTCTTGTTGTCTTTTTTGCTACTGCTGATGTTGCATCTATCTAATAGTATCTTGTCTGGCATCTTGTTGTTTATTTTGTTCATAGCTGGATTTCATAGTTGCATTTGAAGTGTATGGTGTAGTTTATTTTTTGTTTTCTTCATTTTATATTTGAGTTTAGATTTGTGTTGTAATAAAATAACGGTATGCTATAACGATTACATAATATAAGTATTAGAAAATGATCATATGAGTTGACGTTTTAGACACTGAAAGAAATGTATTTTATAACTTGAATTGATGGTTTCTTTTCCATTTTTTGTCTTTTCTACAATAAAAAGACAGATTTCTTATTCCAAATAGGTTTTCTAAAGGAGACAGACTTCTTCTTTCTAATTGGCTTTCAAAAGGGGATAAATTCTTCTTACCAATTGACCATTTAGAAAAAATGGAAGCTTTTGATAATCCGATGACATTAGCTTCTTCATAGAGGAAATGTATTAGATGATTCGACAAGTAATTTTCGCATAATAAAGTGCAGATATTGCATTAGAGTGTCTCGATATTGAGATAATGAGTCCGATAAATCTCAAGAATGTATCTATATCAAGTGGACTCAATAACTTCACTTCAATACACCTATTTCAACTTCAATTCCATGACTCTTCAATTCAATTAAAGATGCTTAAGAATTTTTCAATATCTCTATAAATGACCTAATTTAATTACATAGCAACTTTTAGTTATAGCTTTCTATTATGCAATCTTTTGAGAATTTTCATTATAACGGAATTAAACACTAGCATATACTGGAACCTGTATAGGTTTTATGAATTTTGAAAGACTGGAATTATATTAAGGAAATGTTATTCATTCCAGTGAAGAACGAAGTATTTGACTTTGATTTGAAACCAGCAACGACTACATACATGACTTGTCTCTACTTTCCGCAGTAGAGTTCTATGTTTGGGAAGTGCATTCGCTGCTTTATTTCTCGAGGAAGTCTGATGTTTCTGTTTCCAAATAAGCTTTATACGTGAATATCTCACAATCTCGTGTAAAGGTATCCGGTATTTATTTACTAGTCGGAATACCGAATAAAACTATGTCGAAATTATATTCGTTTCCGCAATTCCGATAAAAGATGTCGTTTTTTCTGTCCCACTTCAGACTATCATTAAGAAGAAGTGTGTATTAATGAAAAATTCGATGATTTTTTAAAAATTATTGAATTCCTTAACATGTTTACAGGGTTTCACATACCCTCATCCACCAATAAAGACTGCGTCCTGGAAATTGTCTACAAAGAAATGTGTAGGAAAGGAAGAATCAATTTTGTCAGAGAAATTAAACAGCTTAATATGGCTGTAGGTTTTAAAGGTTCCAGAAACGATTTATCTTCTAGAATTGAGATTGATTGATAATAAAGTTGCGATTAGTTTGGCCATATGATCAATACTTCTACCAAAATTACTTTAAAGCAACGGTTCTAAAATGGGGTACACGAACCTGAAACGGTTCATATGGTATTTTCAAGGGAACCGAACGCAAGTATCTGGAAATATTCTAACATATTAATTATTTAAACAATTTCCAATGATGTAAAAGAAATGTGAACGTATTTGGTAAATCTAATATTTCCGGAAAATTTTGAAAGACTTTTAGCAAAAATTTTTATACAGTTCCAAATTTACTTCAAAATCTGTTTATATTTAGTTTTCTTTAATCAACTAATTTCATGGAATATATAGATATATAAGGACCGTCCTTCAATATATATCATTATATCAAAAAATCTCCCAATAATTATTTATGATCTGAAGGTGCAAGATCCGGATAAGTGAAGCTCTCTTAGCTTCTGGTGGGTGATCAAATACATCAAAGTTTTGAAGTCTCCTTGATAGAATACAGCTCATTTTCTGTTGATCAATTCTGGGTCCTTTAATTTTGATCTCATTCAAGAAATGACAGTAGAGATCAATTTTTCGATAAAGTAATGCTAAAATGAGCAGATAAACCCTCTCAACTCTTTATATTAATATCATTAGATACAGATCACTGTCAGCAGATTGACAACTTTTAATATACGAACAACTTCGAAACTCCTTTCTTCTTCTTTATTCACAATGAATCAAAAATTTGTTCCATTAAATTTGAATAACCAGATTTATTCTAATGGTTGATTAATATTTAGTTGCATATAATTATGTGCCGATCTTTTTTGATCTCATGATTACGGTTTCTCACTTTGAATGTTGTACATTTACTGAGCAATGTATACTCTCTCCTTCTTGCTCTTGAACCTAAACAATCGCCTATATCAAGAATTTCAGATCAATTTTCAGCATTATCCATATTTTACCTTGTTTGAGTGTGTCAGAGGTCTCATTTTAACACAAGTGGATAAAACTAACTCCCAATTGCTGGAAGGGAAGTAGCTCTAAATTGTGACATTCAATGAAAGATGTTGCAATTTCTTGCTATTCAAGGTGCCTCGCTGCGTTAGCTAGTAGTGTGCTAGACCGTCTGTCTGGGGGTCGTGGGTTTGATTCCCACCAGAGATTCTGATCTTTTACACTACAAACGAGCGAAAGTCTTCGTTACTAGTCTCGTGTTAGGGAATCAGAATATAATTTATAATTATAATTGTTAATTACAATTTCAATTTGTAGTTATTGCTTAACAAATCGAAGTTTCATACTATCCTATATGAATTTTATATTTAGGGCATCACCGAATGCAGATTTTTGAAATGAATATATAAATGCTTCCCCAGAGGCACTATTTTTTACTGAGACAAAGTTCCATTACCATAGTATTATTATGTAGGAAATATTTTCAAATTCATGTCATTAATAATGCCACATTTTTAAGCAATTTGATTCCCTATTAAATTACCATTACCACATTTGATTTCATGGCATTAGGAAGAGTAATATGATCTTGTTCCAATTTAAATGTTTCTTCCATTATTACAAAATTTCGTTCAGTGTTTTATATATATTTGAATTTCCATTCACTTTTTAATTCATTTTAGTTTTCCTTCATCAAAGAAAACCACAACATCAACCCAACAACACACTTATAACTTTTTTTTCTATTAGTTTTTGCACAATTGTGCAAC
>CAYNAM010000197.1:0-3280 GCA_964395065.1 uncultured Ventosimonas sp. | reverse complement strand
GACCATCCCCTTTGTTTCAAACAAATAAAAATGAATCTTATAGTTAAAAATAATAAAGAAAATCCGATTATAATATGTAAGTAGGTAAAAAAACGGTATCTTATAGGAATACTGTCGTTGGCTGAAACTTTCATCCAGTTACTGATAAGAATTTGAGTAAGCACAAGACTTAGTATCAATATATGATATAAGCGGACAGTTTTAGTTTGATATTGCCCTAAGAAACGCCAAATATTTTTCAAAACTTTCATTATAAAAATAGTTTAGTGAGATACCAATGTAGTTTATCTATTAAGCTAGTTTCTAACATTTATTCTTTTGTATGATACGTATTAAAATATTAATTTTAGAGGGTTTTACTTAAGTCTGTTTAATATACCTTAGCAAAACAAGCTGGAAATAGTTATCAGGCTATCGTAAAAGATGCTTGGTAGAAACAAAAGTGCATTGTGTAAAATCTAGGTAAAAGGCTCATGTTCAGACTATTTGACTGAACGTTCAATATTAAAGCGAACATTTTAAATTAATTTGCATTAGGCAGGTTTTAATACCTTAAGTGTGTAGTAGTCAATGAATGCACTTTGCTTTGAAGGACAGATTACTCATCATCGTCAAGGATATTTTAATGAAAAAGTTTAGATGCATTCGTCATTAATTCAATATTTCACTTTTTATGATCTGCATAAAGATCGAATTGGTAGCCTATCAAATGGTGTAATTGTTTGTTTTCATAACTGGGTTTAATACGCAACAGTTCAGGTGGTTGACTGCATGTTCTCATTGTTTTTGTATCATCAAATCTTGCTGATTTTATCATTTCATACACAATATAAACCTTAGCAGTATTGGCTACCATTTTTTGTTGATAATAAGAGGAGCGTGTAGGATGAGGTACAAGAATAATTTTGCGAACTTCAGGCTGCTCGCTTAAAAATTTATCAAGTTTTCCACTTGAATCGGTTAACACTGCATTTTTAAGCACTAAACGTGCCTCAAAAAATCTATTATTCGGAGAAATACGTTCTCCTTCTATAAATCTTGAAAGATGTAATGTTGTATAATTGATTGTAGGCAGTCCATTTATTTCTACAACACAGGCTTTAGCTAGAGTTAAACCTTGAAAGTTTGATATCAGCTCTTGTTTATTTCCTATTGTTACTGTCGCTTCATAATGCTTAATGTAGGGCTTGGCTGCCTCCTCATAAGCTTGTTTTTTTCCGTGTTTGGCTAACATTCTGTCAATTATTTCATGACCTGACGAAAAATCTGTATCAAAACTGAGCGTATAAATATCCTCTAGATTATGGGCTTTATTGTAAAGATATTGATTATAATCTTGCTGAATTTTTTTTAGTTTATCGATTAATAGGTTTTTTTTCGATTGATCGATGCTATTTGAGGGAAGATAAAAAGTAACAACGTTATCACCATTTTTTTCACTGATTAAAAGCTGATGATTGTTGCCTAATCTAACTCCCTGACTGGTTAATAATGAATCCATATCACGATGAATTTTATTAAGTGAATAATTGGATATGGTATAGTCAAAAATCAACGAAATCTTATCATCTTGATCGACTGTTTTCTCATTATCCCCACAGCCAGATAATACTGATAAAGAGGGTATAATGGTTAGAGCATAGGTAATTAAAATAACTAATTTTTTCATTATCATTAATCTAAAATAATATGAGGTAAAAAACGGCTAGTATCTTTTGTAATTAGGGTATTGTCTTCACGAATGCCTATTCCTGCTGCAAGATCACCTACTAACCAACTTCCTACTAGCGTATAATTTTTTTCAAAGCAGGGCAGTGGGCAAAATGCCTGACGAACAAAGGGGGAGTTTGTATAGGGGCCATCTTCCTTAATAGGTTGAGCATTATGTGTACAAATTTCAACATTAGCACCTTCTCTTGATAAAAAAGGTTTACGAACCCAACCAGATGGAAGTTTTGCGGTAGGATCTTGATCCATAAAACAAGGGAGTAAATTGGGATGATTAGGGAACTTTTCCCATAACAGGGCTAAAATACCTTTATTAGATAAAATGGCTTTCCAGGCAGGTTCAACAAAACAAGTTTTACTGTTAACGATTGCCTTACCAAAATCATCTTCAAACATAAATTCCCAAGGGTATAACTTGAATAATGTTTTAATTGGTTTATCGTCTAAATCAACAAAAAGCCCCTGCTCGTTCAGTCCAATATCTTCAATATTGATATTATGTGTTATTAGTCCTGCACCTTCAGCAATATCTCTAAAATAGGCAATAGTCCCTTGATCTTCCTCTGAGTCCTCTACGGCTGAGAAATAAAATGGCTGTGCAAAGTTATTTAATTGAAACGCCAATGTTAGTTTTTCTTGGATTGAGTTAAATTGATCAGCATGATGAGGAAGTTGACCTGAGGCGATCTGTTGCTCTAACCAAATCAGTTGAAAAAAAGCACTTTCATATAAAGAGGTTGGTGTATCGTAGTTGAGTTCTAGTAACTTGGCAGCAGAGTGCCCATTATACGAAAAGTCCATACGTCCATAAAGATGGGGGCTCCCATTTTTCCATGTGTCAGCAATATATTGCCAATAATCCTCTGGGATGGACAAACGTTTTAACAATAGCTCATCTTTTACTGCATCTACGACTAAGCTCATGCACATTTCATGAAGTTCTTCAGTAGGTTTTTCTAAATCCTGTTCAATTTGCTGAAGAGTAAATTGATAATAAGCCGTTTCATCCCAATAAGGTGCACCGCCGATGCTATGAAAAGAGAAGCCTAATGATTCAGCAATACCTTGCCAGTTGTCTCTTGGTAAACTTTTAATCCGTTTCATTTAGCCCCCAAAGTAGCTACGGCTTGATGATCCTGAAAAGCCGCTACGATAACTTCTTGAGCTAGAGCTCTTGTAAGCACCACCTGAACCATAACGCTTAACGGTTGGTTTGTTTTGTGCTTTTTCTGTAAAAGAGAAACTATTGCTTTTATTTGACATCAATTTGTTGGCCATATAGCCTGCCGCTGCGCCTGTGGCAGTAGCAGTTACCAGATGAGCGGTTGAGCTTGCTGATGTGGGGTGAATCCCTCCACTTTCTGTTGATGCGCTCAAATTAGTAGGGGTACGGCCTTCCCTAGGTTTATAGAGTGGTTGTACCGTGTATTGTGATTCTTTTTGAGCAATTGAGCGTGCATAGTCATCCGTTACAGGGTCAATAGTATTGCCTTGTTTATCCACGACAATTTCTCGAGTGCTAGAGAGTTGAAAACCTGACGCACGTGCATAG
>CAYNAM010000196.1:0-3286 GCA_964395065.1 uncultured Ventosimonas sp. | reverse complement strand
CAAACAGCCAATGCCATGAAAGCAGCTCGCGGTAAACTACCAGAGGATGCATCGGACAACGACAACTTCCGTGTTCTACGTTATGTTGCAAAAATCACCATCAACCCCGCCATTGCACAAGGTATTAGCCATGTATTAGGTTCTATTGAAGTAGGCAAAATGGCAGACTTAGTGCTTTGGGATCCTCGCTTTTTTGGTGCTAAACCTAAATTAGTGATTAAAGGTGGTGTTATTAATTGGGCTGCAATGGGTGACCCTAATGCATCACTTCCTACACCACAACCTGTATTTTATCGTCCTATGTTTGGTGCATACGGCAAAACCATGCAAGACACTTGTGTTACTTTCGTATCACAAGCGGCCTTAGATGATGGCGTTAAAGAAAAAGCAGGACTGGAGCGTCAAGTACTTGCTGTGCGTAATTGCCGCTCTATCAGCAAACAAGATCTGGTTCGTAATCATGAGACACCTCATATTGAAGTAGATCCTGAAACCTTCGCTGTAAAAGTCAATGGTGAACACGCCACCTGTAAACCGATTACTGTAGCGGCCATGAATCAACGCTACTTCTTCGGTTAATCCACTGTGGTTTCTTTTAGCCCGATATAGGCTAAAAGAAACCAACAAACATGATCCATTAAAAATAATCATTTCATTAAGGATGACCGTATGATCTTAGTTGAACAAATCCTTGGTAATGCACACAAAGATAACGATTGGAAACAAAAAATAGCCAATGCTAATGTTGATCTTCTCATTCTTGATCAATGGGAAGCACAAAAAAGTCGTTGCCGTAAGCAAACAGAAGCAGGACTAGACATAGGTATTTCACTTGATCGCCATGTATTATTAAGCGATGGCGATATTATTTTATTCGATGAACCTAATCAAACTGCCGTTGTGGTACAAATTACCCTGCGTGATGTAATGGTTATCGATTTAAACTCACTCAAAGGCGACACGCCAGAACAACAAATTCTGATCAGCTTTGAACTGGGCCATGCTTTAGGTAACCAACATTGGAAGGCTGTTATAAAAGACAACAAAGTTTATGTACCTTTAACCGTGAGCGAAAAAGTCATGAGCTCTGTAATGCGTACACATGGCTTTAGCGACAGTACCTATCAGTTCGTTAAAGGTAGCAGCGTTCTTCCAATACTCACAAATGCAGAAGCTCGTTTACTGTTTGGTGGGGCTGAGGATACAGGCACACACGTTCATGTGGAACATAAGCATTCTCATGACCATGGACATGATCACTCACACGATAATCACCCTCACACGCATAAGCACTAAAACCTAAAGGAAAGATGATGAAAGCCTCTGAACTTATTCGTATTATGCAGTTTGGTGATTCTGCACTGCCTATCGGTGCATTCACATTCTCTAATGGTGTCGAGGCGGCGATACAAACAGGTGTAGTCAATGATACCAACAGTTTAAAAAGCTTTGTTAGAACCGCATTAAAACAAGCGGCAGAATGCGATGGCATTGCTTTAGTGGCAGCTCATCGCGCCGCTTTAACTGAAAACCATCAAGACCTAATGAAAATCGATTGGGCCGTCAATAACCGAAAACTCAATGAAGAAGCGCGGTTAATGACCGTTCGCATGGGTAAAAAGTTAGCTGAAATCTCCGTGCATATTATCGAAAATCCCTTATTACAATGGTGGCTTGACCAGATAAAAGCTAACAACACCTTAGGGACACAACCCGTTACTCAAGCCATTGTGATGGCGATTCAAGGTATTAAAGAACGAGATGTAGTGGTCATGCATCAATACGGTATAGCCATGACAATTCTGAGTGCGGCTATCCGTTTAATGCGTATTACCCATTACGAAACACAACATATTTTATTTGAACTAAACGAAGAAATTGAATCCTTTTGTGATATGGCGGCTTCAGGCGATATCGACCAAATGTCCTCGTACACACCGATTATTGACGTGCTAGCCGCGGTACACACGAAATCGTTCGTACGCCTATTTATGAACTAATTAAAGTATATCGAGTTGATGGAGTAAATGAAATGAAAAAGATAACAAGAATTGGTATTGGTGGCCCTGTAGGTTCTGGAAAAACAGCCATCATTGAGGTAATTACCCCCATTTTAATTCAACGCGGTATAAAGCCCTTAATCATTACCAATGATATTGTCACCACCGAAGATGCGAAACAAGTAAAACGCACGCTCAAGGGCATATTAGACGAAGAAAAAATTCTGGGTGTAGAAACAGGTGCGTGCCCACACACCGCCGTACGTGAAGACCCCAGTATGAACATTGCAGCAGTTGAAGATATGGAAGCACGCTTTCCTGATAGCGATGTAATCATGATTGAAAGTGGTGGTGATAATTTAACCCTAACCTTTAGCCCTGCATTAGCTGACTTTTATATCTATGTAATTGATGTGGCAGAAGGTGAAAAAATTCCCCGTAAAAACGGCCCTGGTTTAGTACAAGCCGATATTTTAGTCATTAATAAAATCGACTTGGCTCCCTATGTTGGAGCAAGCCTTGACGTCATGGAAAGTGACACCAAAGTGGTACGAGGTAACCGCCCTTACGTGTTAACCAACTGTAAAACAGGTCAAGGAGTTACAGAGCTTGTTGATATGATTATGGATAAATTCTTATTTACTCATCAATCGCAAGAGCAAAAGGCATGATAGAGCTAAGAGATGAAATAAAAGATAACCCAAGTCGTGCCCATGCGCATCTTCTGGGTAAACAGGCGCCAGAAATGGCGGCTTTCCAAAATGAACCTAAACAAATGGATAGCGGTGCTATTGGCAAAACAGGTTACTTAAAGCTACGCTTTGCTAAAGGCGAGTATCGTAGCGAACTTGTCGAGTTAGAACGTCGCGTTCCCTCCCTCGTACAAAAAGCGCTGTATTGGGACGAAGAAATGCCTGAGCTGCCATGCGTCACAATGATATCAACTTCTGGTTGCTTACTACAGGGGGATCGCCAAGCCCTAGACATTATTGTTGAAAAAGATGCCTGTGCTCACGTCACCACACAGTCAGCGACTAAAATTCATATGATGGATGCAAACTACGCCTCACAAGTACAGCATATTACTGTGGCTGAAAATGGCTATTTAGAACTTATGCCAGACCCTATCATCCCCCATAGAACTGCACGTTTTATCACTGATACCGAAATTAACCTACATCCTAGCGCTACGGTTATTTACTCAGAGATTTTACAATCAGGTCGTAAATACCATCATCATGATGAACAATTTGGTTTTGATATTTTTTCATCGCGTATCAGTGCTA
>CAYNAM010000195.1:0-3290 GCA_964395065.1 uncultured Ventosimonas sp. | reverse complement strand
AGGTATTATAAACGTTGGAGAGAACTATCTACAAGAAGCATTACAAAAACAATTGCAATTAGCCCATATTCCCTTAGTTTGGCATTTTATAGGTCCTATTCAATCCAACAAAACCAAAGACATTGCCGCAAATTTCAGTTGGGTACATACAGTTGATCGTTTAAAAATTGCTGAACGTTTAAGTCATCAAAGAGCTGACCATTTACCTGAGTTACAAATTTGCATACAAGTCAACATTAGCAATGAGCCCACAAAATCAGGCTGTCAACCAGATGATGTATTAACATTGGCTAAAGCCATTGATGCGCTCCCCAACATCAAGCTACGTGGGCTGATGGCAATTCCTGAACCGTCTGAAGACACCGCGTCACAACGTCAGGCTTTTGCTAAACTTAAACAGCTAAAAGATAGCATTAATGCACAGCTTTGCCTTTCATTAGATACCTTGTCTATGGGCATGAGTCATGACCTAGAAGCTGCCATTATTGAAGGTGCCACCTGGGTACGTATTGGCAGTGCTATTTTTGGCGAAAGGAATTACAAAGTTTAACAGCTCTATTGTTTCCTTAACAGTTATTTTCCCTTAAAATGCCCTACATATTTATTTCAGTTTAAACTAATCAGGTACAAACAATTGACAGGTTTCACAAGCACACTCATTTACATTATTAAACTATTGGGTGAAATTTATATTTCTATCATTTTATTACGTTTTTTACTACAAATGGTAAGGGCAGACTTTTATAATCCTATCAGCCAATTTATTGTCAAAGTGACCCACCCCCTATTAAAACCACTACGCCTGATCATTCCAAGTATTGGTAGACAAGACACTGCATCGCTCGTACTGGCCTATCTAGTACAAATGGTACTCACCAGTATCTTATTCCTTATCATTGGCAAACCTTTAGGTGCATTTATTGCTAAAGTACCTATTATTGCACTGATTAATTTACTAGAAACGGGATTCTATTTACTCTTTTTACTTTTTATTGGCAATGCGATTTTATCGTGGATTGCACCCGATAGCCGTGCACCTGCTGCTATACTTATACAACAAATTTGTTATTTTATCTTAGCGCCATTACGTCGCTTTATTCCACCCATTGGTATTTTTGATATCACACCGATGATTGCACTGCTCTTGTTGCTCTTTCTTAATAACTTCATTATTGGAGCATTAGCATCATACATTGTACCAGGTTTATAAATGGACAATAAAATAAGGGATGTACACACTAAATGACAGTATCCTTTCCTAAAGACTCCGTAGGATTAGTCGCACCACAAACAATGACATTCAATGAGCCATTGATGTTAGTGTGTGGCAAAGAGCTAGCAGCAGGTTATCAAATTATCTATGAAACCTATGGCACATTAAATCAAGCACGTGACAACGCTATTCTTATTTGCCACGCCCTATCGGGTAACCACCATGCGGCAGGTTATCATAGCCATGAAGATAAAAAACCTGGCTGGTGGGATAATTACATTGGTCCTAATAAACCGATCGATACTAATCGTTTCTTTGTTGTCAGTTTGAATAATCTGGGTGGCTGTAACGGCTCTACAGGTCCCACAAGCATCAACCCACAAACAGGCAAAGTCTATGGTGCTAGCTTCCCTATTGTCACTGTGGAGGACTGGGTGCATAGCCAAGCCCGCTTAGCTGATAGCTTAGGAATTAAACAATGGGCCGCAGTCATTGGCGGTAGTCTTGGAGGTATGCAAGCACTGCAATGGTCAATCAGCTATCCTGACCGGCTACGCCATTGTATCGCAATCGCTTCAGCTCCAAAACTTTCCGCCCAGAATATTGCCTTTAATGAAGTCGCTAGACAAGCCATCATTTCAGACCCTGATTTTTTTGATGGTAATTTTAGTGAGCACAACACTGTTCCCAAACATGGCTTAGGACTGGCGCGCATGGTGGGGCACATAACCTATCTTTCTGATGATGCCATGGGGCAAAAATTTGGCCGCGACCTCAAAAATGAAAAACTCAACTACGATATTTATAACGTAGAATTTCAAGTTGAAAGTTATTTACGTTACCAAGGCGAAGAATTTTCAGGGCGTTTTGATGCCAACACTTATTTATTAATGACCAAAGCGCTCGATTACTTTGACCCTGCAGCAAAGCACCAAGGCGATCTTGCCAAAACACTGGCAGAGGTTAAAGCAAATTTTTATTTAATCTCTTTTACTACTGATTGGCGATTCTCGCCTGCCCGCTCTAAAGAAATTGTTGATGCTCTTATTGCAGCAGACAAAAATGTGAGTTATGTAGAAATTGATGCGCCACAAGGCCATGATGCATTCCTCATAAAAATCCCACGTTATCAAGAAGCGCTTACGACTTACTTGCAACGTATTGCTATTTAAGGGGAAAAAAATGCGTGCTGACTTAGAAATCATTCAAGAATGGATCCCAACAAATAGTCGTGTTCTCGATTTGGGCTGCGGCCATGGTGATCTGCTAGCCTATTTACAAACCAATAAGGCTGTTAAAGGGTATGGCTTAGAAATTGACTCGGATAATATTAATCACTGCCTACAACAAGGTATTAATGTTATTCAACAAAACCTTGATGAAGGGCTTGCTAATTTTGCCACACAAAGTTTCGATGTCGTAGTGATGACCCAAGCCATACAAGCCGTTCACTATCCCGATAAGTTGTTACAAGAAATGCTTAGAGTTGGTAAAACCTGCATTATTACCTTCCCAAATTTTGGTCATTGGCGTTGTCGTTTATACCTCAGCATCAAAGGTAGAATGCCCGTCTCTAAGTTTATGCCCTACACATGGTACAATACACCTAATATCCATTTTTGCACCTTTAAAGATTTTGAAGCGCTCACTAAACAACTCAATGCAAAAGTACTACAACGTTTAGCAGTTGATAGCCAACACCATAACAGCCCCTTAACACGGCTATGGCCGAACCTCATGAGTGAAATTGGTATTTATCAACTCACCTCAAACCACTGATTTATAGCGAAACTGATTATGACTAACCGTCAACCTCTCGTCCTAGCAAGCCATAATAAAGGCAAGCTAGCTGAACTACAAAAAATGCTAGGAAACCACTTTGAAGTCCACTCCGTAGCGGAGTTTTCCAATATAGAACCGGAAGAAACAGGACTCAGTTTTGTTGAAAATGCTATATTAAAAGCTCGACATGCTGCCAAAGTTTCAGGCTTACCTGCGCTAGCAGATGATTCAGGCCTTGCCGTTGATGCGTTAAAAGGCGCACCGGGGATTTATTCAGCACGCTATGCCGGCACAG
>CAYNAM010000194.1:0-3294 GCA_964395065.1 uncultured Ventosimonas sp. | reverse complement strand
GGGGCCTAGGAATAGCTGTTTAAAAACTAGTTTGTGTCAGTCAGGAGTGGCAATGACAAATAAATTACTAATGTTTTGGTTTGTTCTAGTTGTGGTCAACCTTATTGGCTGTAGTCATACCCAAATAGCCGAAGATCGTAAACATTATTCGATGGGTGATACGCTAGATTATGTGACGAGTGATGGACGTTTTACAAAAAATAGCCAAGAAGCTGTGTTTTACCGTAAGCTGATAAAGAATAATGAGGATAACACATATTTAGTTGAGTATTGTGTCATAGGTGTACCACAAGATTTGGGTATTACAGCTACGGTTAATCGTTTGTTTCCACCTGATACGGGGATATATATCGAGCTATTTGAAAATAGTATTAAACGCGAAAGTCAGTTTAAAAACGGTAAGCTAAATGGTCTAGTGACGGTATGGTTAGGTAACAAAAAATCAACTACAACACAGTATAAAAATAATATAAAAGAGGGGAGTGAAATCGAGTGGAGCACTGATGGTAAAAAAGTAATTGAAACGATCTACCATGCAGGCAAACCTATAGATCATATTTTATGGGCTAATAATGGAAGTAAAATAGCACAAAATGAAAATGATCAGGTTGTTTATTATTATCCCCGCGGTCAAAAGAAGTCTCAAGTACCATTGATTGATGGTAAAAGAAATGGTGTGCAAGTAACCTATTATGAAAGTGGTATTGTGTTGGAGAAAGCAAGTTATGTGGATGATCGGCGAGAAGGGATGCTAGAGACGTGGTATGAAAATGGTCAGAAAGCTACAGAAATGCAGTATCTTCACGGTTATGAAAATGGTTTACAAAAAGCTTGGTATGAAACAGGCGAGTTACGATCTGAAAAGAAAATGATCAATGGTGTGTTGTTTTACTCTAAAGAGTTTTATAAAAATGGTCAGTTAAAATGTGAGGCGAATTATCACTATGGTATTTTAGAGGGAAAGGTTATAAAAAGGGATGAAGCTGGTAAGGTGGTGTCAGAAACTTTGTATAGACAAGGTAAAAAAATATAGGGCTAGGAGGTAAACCTAACTGATTAAAAGCTAAAAGATAAGCGTTATGTTTTTAATTAAAGCGGTGCTTTGTCAATGAGTGAGAGGTCTTTGTTAACTGCAAATATTTTTCCATTTACTGGTTTTATGCCAAATTCACCTAAACGCTTACTATGCATAGTTAAGTAGTTCTGAGCATTTTGTTCGGTATCAAAGAGGTAAATGCCGCCTGCTTCATTTTGCTTAGGGTTTTCTGTCCATATTTTCCAAATGAGACCGGGTTCTTGGGCAATTGAGTTTGCTAGTTCTTGCATTGCTTGGGTCATTTCTTTACCCCAAGGACCTTGGAAAGGGAAGTCAACTTGTAAGAGATAGCTCATTATAAGCCTCGTTATTTTTGAACTGTTAAAGGGATGTTGTATAATGTACAAAGAATAGAGCGGTATGGCAAGACTAAGCTAAGTCATTAATAACGATTAGTTAGAGAGGCCAAAGAGGCCTCTAAATTATGAAGTACTGGTTCTATCTTTGAAAAATTGTTCACCCAATTCGATTTCTTGTTTTAAAACACTTGATAACTTTTCTACTGCTTGTTGTTCAAAAGTGCTTAAAGAGCCAATATCAAGGTAGTCTTCTACACCTTCACGGCCTAATAAAACAGGTTGTGAGAAGTAAGGCGCATAGTCGGTATTGCCTGCAACAAAAGCATATTCAACTTTATTTGGTTTTCCTTGTAGTCCGTCGACTAAAGACATTGTGAACTTAAGCGCCGCATAGCCCATTGATAAAGTTGCTGCACCATCTCCTGCCTTTGCTTCAACAACGTCATTTCCCGCATTTTGAATGCGCGAGGTTAGTTGTTCTACTTCTTGATCAGAAAAGCTGATACCATTTACTTGAGAAAGTAAAGGTAAAATCGTAATGCCAGAATGTCCGCCTATCACCGGCACATTTATTTTTGAGGCATCTTCATTTTTTAGACTACCGACAAAAAATGAGGCTCGAATAACATCTAATGTGGTTATACCAAATAATTTACGTGGGTCATAGACCCCCAAATTTTTTAAAACATTTGCTGCAATAGGCACTAATGTGTTTACAGGATTAGTGATAATGCCCAAACAAGCCTTAGGGCAATTTCGGCCCACTTGTTTTACTAGATCATAAATAATGCCAGCGTTAATATTAAATAAATCAGAGCGGTCCATTCCAGGTTTGCGTGCAACACCCGCGGTGATGAGCACAATATCTGCTCCATCAAGTGCAATGGGTAATGAATCACCAAAATAGCCCCTTACCGTGACAGGCGTGGGAATATGGGATAGATCTACAGCAATACCTTTTGTTACAGGCATGATGTCATATAAGGACAAATCGCTACCGGGAGGTAATTGGGTTTTTAATAATAGAGAAAGCGCTTGCCCTGTTCCACCTGCCGCACCAATAACAACAACTTTCATTAGCATCTCCTATATAACATCGTTGTAACAATAAACTTGGACTAAGGAGTATGGCTTAAAAAACAAGCCAAAGATTACCTTGGTAGTTCATTATAGAGCAAAATTTTCTTATTAGAATTGGACACTCGTCATGTTTTATTGAATACGTGACAGGTTCTATTTAAAAGATTGATATATAAGGGGTATAAATAATTTTTTGTGTGAGTCTGAAAAAAAACAGAACCTTAAGCTCTGTTTTTTATGAGTAAATTTAGAATTGATACGTGGCCGATATGCGAAAGCTTCTTCCGGGCTCACTATAAAAATCATAAGGTTGTAGTGTGGTGGAGGTGTCTTGAGAGTCTGGCACATTAAGTGCGTTCCAGTATTTTTTATCCATCAAGTTAAATACACCTGCCTGTAAACGTAAGCCTTTGACTTGCTTTGGCTCCCAGTAGGCAGTTAAGTCAACAACACCATACCCTGGGGCTTTAAAGTCTGTATCGGTTTCTACTTTATTACGTTTAGTAGCCGTGGTCAGCATTAAGTCACCACCGTAGTTATTTTTACTATAGCCAAGTCCAAAAATAGCTGTTAACGGCGCAACCGAATTTAGATGTTGGTTGGTTTTCTGATCTTTTCCTACTGCCCAAGCAGCAGAACCCCATAGCCTCCAGTTAGGTGCAAACTGCCAGTGGCTACGTGCTTCTGCGCCATATATTTTGACTTTATTACGGTTTTTCCATCGGGTGACACCATAGCGATAGATACTTGGGTCGAGTCCAAGTGCTGTTGATGTGGTTGCATCGACACTGACGGTATCTATAAAGTTTTTGTATTTTG
>CAYNAM010000193.1:0-3346 GCA_964395065.1 uncultured Ventosimonas sp. | reverse complement strand
AAGCAGGTTTAAAAAGCGGTGATATATTAAAGTCTTTTAATGATCAGCCAATTACGGGATTTCAGATGTTAACGGATGAAATCAAAAAACTGCCCAACCAAGACGTAAAGATTGGCTATGAACGTAACGGGCAGAATTATGTCGCTAAGGTTAGATTAATGACGATGCCGGATAATTCAAGCTTAGGTTATATGGGCATAGAGTTATCGGGTAAAATGAACTGGCCACAAACAAAGTTACGGCATGTTAACTATGGCTTAGGCGATTCATTGATAAGATCATTTGAGCAAACGTGGGCATTTAGTTTTGTAACGTTAACCTCTATTAAGAAAATGTTCACTGGACAAGTGTCAGTAAAAAATCTCAGTGGTCCTATCTCTATAGTAAAGGTAGCTGGTTCTAGCCTTAGCTCAGGGTTTCTTTATTTCTTAAAGTTTTTAGCCTTGTTCAGCATTAGTTTGGGTGTATTGAATCTTTTACCAATACCTGTATTGGATGGTGGGCATTTACTATTTTATATCATTGAGTGGGTAAGAGGGCGACCTATCTCTGAAGAAGTGCAGGGTATGGCGTTACAGCTTGGTATATTTTTAATGATTGGTGTGATGTTATTTGCTATTATGAATGACTTAAATTGGTTATAATGTAAAATTCAAAGTTTGATTTTATTGTTCAGGTATTATTCAGTATAAAAAGGACAGCATGAAATATTTGTTACTACCCCTGGTCTTTGCTGCTGCAATCTCTCCGAGAGTTTATGCAGAGTCCTTTACTATTTCTGATATTCGAATTAATGGATTACAAAGGGTTTCTGCAGGTAGTGTCTTCACCGTATTGCCGATTAAGATTAATGATGAAGTCGATGAAGATATGTTGGCAGAAGCCTCTCGTGCTTTGTTTAGGTCAGGTTATTTTCAGGATATTCAATTAAGCCGTAGTGGTAATGTGCTTATTATTACTGTTGTTGAAAGACCAACGATTTCTAGCATTGATATCACTGGTAACAAAGCCATCAAAACTGAAGACTTATTAAAAGGCCTACGCCAGGCAGGCCTAGCGGATGGTGAGATTTTTCAACAAGTCACATTAGAGCGTGTTCGTAATGAGCTATTACGTCAATATGTTGCTCAAGGTCGTTATTCCGCCAATATTGAGACAGAGGTTATTTCTGAACCAAGAAACCGTGTTCGTTTAAAAATAAAAATAGATGAAGGTGTTGTTGCTTCCATTGCTAACATTAACATTGTAGGGGATACAGTATTTCCTGAAGATATATTAACTAATTTGTTTGAGTTGAAAACAAAAAAATGGTATCGCTTTTTTAGCAGCAGCGATAAGTATTCCCGTGAAAAGTTAGCAGGTGATTTAGAACGTTTACGCTCCTATTATATGGATCGAGGCTATGTGAATATGGATATCTCATCGACTCAGGTCTCTATTACGCCTGATAAAAAGAGTGTTTATATCACAGTAAACATTGATGAAGGTGAGAAATTCCATATTAGCAATATTAAACTTGCTGGTGATTTAAAGTTACAAGAAAGTGCATTGCGTGATCTTTTGCTAGTAAAAAGTGGACAAGTATTCTCTCGTAAATTAATGATTACTTCTTCTGAATTGATTAGTCGTCGATTAGGAAATGAAGGTTATGCTTTTGCAGATGTTCGTGGTATTCCTGAGATTAATGCTGAAAATAAAACGGTTTCTATTACGTTTACGGTTGACCCAGGTAAGCGTGTTTACGTTAATCGAATTAATTTCCGAGGTAATACGAAAACGGAAGATGTTGTTTTGCGTCGTGAGATGCGTCAAATGGAGGGGGGATGGGCCTCTACTTATTTGATTGATCAGTCAAAAACGCGTTTAGAGCGATTAGGGTATTTTAAAGAAGTAAAGGTTGAAACACCGAGTGTTCCCGGCATTGATGACCAAATTGATGTGAACTATACCGTTGAGGAGCAACCTTCTGGCTCTATATCTGCTTCTGTCGGGTTTGCGCAAAGTTCAGGACTTGTTTTAGGTGGTTCTATTAGGCAAGATAACTTTTTAGGTACAGGCAATAAAGTAGGTATTGGTATGACACGTAGTGACTATCAAACCAATTTAAACTTTAGTTACTTGAACCCTTATTGGACCGTCGATGGTGTTAGTTTAGGTTATAATGTTTTCTATAGAACGACTGACTATTCCAAATTAGATGTGGATTATACAAGTTACTCTGTTGATAGCTTGGGGGCAGGTTTTAGTTTTGGTTATCCGATTAGTGAAACTTCTAGTGTCAACTATGGCCTAGTTGTTCAAAATGATAAAATCAAAACAGGTAATGCCAGCGCTGAAGAAGTTTATGACTTTACAGATAAATACGGTACTAACTATTTAAACTATAAGTTAAATATTGGTTGGGGCAAGTCTACATTAAATCGTGGTTTACTTCCTACAAGAGGCGGTTCGCAGTCCTTATCTTTAGAAGTGGCTATTCCAGGAAGTGATTTGACATTCTATAAGATAGATTATAGTGCCCAATACTTTAAACCAATTACAGATAATTATGTATTACGTTTCCATACGGATTTAGGTTATGGCGATGGTTATGGCTCGACGAAAATGTTGCCTTTCTATGAGAATTATTATGCGGGTGGTTATAATTCAGTGCGTGGATTTAAAGATGGTTCTTTAGGTCCTCGTAGTACGCCAAGCTACAGATATTATAATAGATATTATGCCGATGACTGGAGTGATGATGACGATCCCTTTGGTGGTAATATCTTAATTACAGGTGGTGTAGAGCTGATTGTTCCAACGCCTTTTGTAACTGATCAACGCTCCATAAGAACATCTATTTTCTGGGATGCCGGTAATGTGTTTAGTAACAATTGTCCACTTTCAACAACTAAATACTGTAATAATCCGAACTTTGGCGATTTAGCAAGTTCTGTTGGTGTTGGTGTTACTTGGGTGACTGCTTTTGGGCCGCTTAGTTTTAGTTTGGCTGCACCGATTAAAAAACCTGATGGTGCTGACACTCAGATATTCCAGTTCTCATTGGGACAAACCTTTTAATAGATTCATAGTTTATAAACACCATATTGTAAGTATCAGGAGTATAGTTTATGCGTAAATACGCCAAGTATGTGCTAGTTGCTCTTTTAGCTGTCAGTGCTCCAGCTTTTGCAGAGATGAAAATTGCGGTTTTGAATTATCAGATGGCTTTACTTGAGTCAGATGTAGCTCAAAAGTATGCTAAAGATTCTGAAAAACGTTTTGGACCAAGAGTTCAAAAGTTAAAAGCTTTCGAAGAGCAAGCTAAAAAAATTCAAGATAATTTAGTAAAAAATAGCGCTAAGAT
>CAYNAM010000192.1:0-3432 GCA_964395065.1 uncultured Ventosimonas sp. | reverse complement strand
TAAACAAAATGATGTTATTCAAAGTGTAGCTGATGCACTACAATATATTTCTTACTATCATCCGCTTGATTTTATCGATGCGATGAAAGAAGCTTATGATCGTGAAGAATCCCCCGCTGCAAAAGATGCTATTGCTCAAATTCTTGTTAACTCAAAAATGTGTGCCACAGGTCACCGCCCTATCTGCCAAGATACAGGTATCGTAACCGTATTCGTTAAAGTGGGTATGGATGTACAATGGGATGGCGCCACCATGAGCGTTGACGATATGATTAATGAAGGTGTTCGCCGTGCCTACACCTGTCCTGATAACGTGTTACGCGCTTCAATTTTAGCTGACCCTGCTGGCGCACGCAAAAACACTAAAGATAATACCCCTGCTGTTATTCACTATTCAGTTGTACCTGGCAATACTGTTGAAATCGACATCGCAGCGAAAGGCGGCGGTTCTGAAAACAAAAGTAAAATGGCCATGTTAAACCCTTCTGACTCAATTGTAGACTGGGTATTAAAAACAGTTCCAACCATGGGGGCTGGCTGGTGTCCTCCTGGTATGTTAGGTATTGGTATCGGTGGTACTGCTGAAAAAGCAGCACTTATGGCAAAAGAATCACTCATGGAACACATCGATATCCATGAGCTAAAAGCGCGTGGTGCTCAAAACCGTATTGAAGAGTTACGCTTAGAGCTTTTTGAAAAGGTAAACGAGCTAGGTATCGGTGCACAAGGTCTTGGTGGTTTAACAACCGTTCTTGATGTTAAAATTAAAGATTATCCTACTCATGCTGCTTCTCTACCTGTTTGCATGATTCCTAACTGTGCTGCAACTCGTCATGCCCACTTTGTACTCGATGGTTCTGGCCCTGCCGAACTTAAAGCACCACCTTTATCAGCCTACCCTGACATTGCAGAATCTGGAGCAAACACAGCACGCCGTGTAAATCTTGACACATTAAAACCAGAAGATGTATTAACTTGGAAATCAGGCGAAACATTACTATTAAACGGTAAAATGTTAACGGGGCGTGACGCTGCACATAAACGCATGGTTGATATGCTAAATAAAGGCGAAAAACTACCTGTTGACCTCAAAGGTCGCTTTATTTACTACGTTGGTCCAGTTGACCCTGTACGTGATGAAGTCGTTGGACCAGCAGGTCCTACAACAGCAACACGTATGGATAAATTCACCCGCCAAATTCTTGAGCAAACGGGCTTATTGGGTATGATTGGTAAGTCTGAGCGTGGCCCTGTCGCCATTGAAGCTATTAAAGACAACAAAGCCGTTTATCTTATGGCAGTGGGTGGTGCAGCATATCTTGTCGCACAAGCCATCAAAAAATCAAAAGTGCTTGCATTCCCTGAACTCGGAATGGAAGCTATTTATGAGTTTGATGTAGAAGACATGCCCGTCACTGTCGCTGTCGACAGTACAGGGGTTTCTGTACATACAACAGGTCCCCAACTATGGCACGAAAAAATTATTGAAAAACTTCATCAAAAATAACTTAAAAAAGGCTTCTTAAAGAAGCCTTTTTATTAGTTCTTAATGTAAAATCATAGTATTATCAGCAAAGTAACAGTAAAACACTTTATTACTTATAAGAGAATGAGTATACTTATAAACAATATTTTTATTAACTTACAAATCATAGCTTAGCTTTAGGGATTATATTAATCGTATGAGTGCATCTCCCCAAGTTCTCACAGGGCTTGCAAAAATATTTGCTGACAGCAATCTTTTATCAGAAAGCGATCTCCATAAGGCTGTGGAGCAAGCAAAAGTAGAACATTTATCATTGGTTAATTATCTCGTTCAAAACAAAAAAGCGAGTGCCAAAACGTTAGCCTCTGTCATTTCTGAACAATTTGGCTTGCCGCTTTTTGACTTATCAAGCCTATCCATTGATACGGCGCTAAGAACCATCGTTACAGAAAAGTTAGCCAGACAACACCGTGCTATTCCTTTATGGAAAAGAGGTAATAACTTATTTATAGGTATTTCTGACCCTGCCAATCAACAAGGTCTCAAAGACATCCAATTTAATACAGGCCTACCTCTCGATGTAATATTAGTTGAAGATGACAAGCTCACCTCGTTACTTGATCGTTTTTTTGACGACGGCGCCGAGCAAGTCACAACCTCAAACTTAACCAAAAACATGGCGTCAGGTGATGAAGAAAAAGAAGACGAGTCGATCGTTAACTTCGTCAATCAAATGCTTCTCATGGCTATTCGTTCAGGTGCATCTGACTTACACTTTGAACCTTATGAAAAAAGCTATCGTGTCCGTTTTCGTACGGATGGTATTTTACAGATCAAATCACGTCCTCCTTTAGAACTTGCATCCCGTATTTCCGCGCGCCTCAAAGTCATGTCAAACATGGATATTTCTGAGCGTAGAAAACCGCAAGATGGACGGATCAAACTAAAAGTATCTGAACGAAAATCGATCGACTTCCGGGTTAACTCTTGCCCTACCTTATGGGGTGAGAAAATTGTACTGCGTATTCTAGATTCTTCTAGCGCACAGATGGGAATTGATCAACTTGGTTATGAACCTGACCAAAAACAACTTTATTTAGATGCACTAGGTCATCCTCAAGGAATGATTTTAGTAACAGGCCCTACAGGGTCCGGTAAAACTGTATCACTTTATACAGGTCTTAATATCTTAAATACGCCTGATATTAATATCTCCACAGCTGAAGACCCTGTCGAAATTAACCTTGAGGGGATCAATCAAGTTAACGTTAATCCCAGACAAGGTCTAGACTTCTCCTCTGCCCTACGGGCATTCTTACGTCAAGACCCTGATATCATCATGGTCGGGGAAATTCGTGACCTTGAAACAGCTGAAATTGCAATCAAAGCAGCACAAACAGGCCATATGGTTATGTCGACTCTACATACCAACAGTGCCCCCGAAACATTAACACGTTTAATGAATATGGGTGTTGCCGCGTTCAACTTAGCTACCTCTGTTAACCTGATCATTGCTCAGCGACTGGCTAGAAGACTCTGCGGGCATTGCAAAGAAGAGTTAGAGCTTCCTAAAGAAGTCTTAATAAAAGCAGGATTTCCTGCTGAAAAAATTGGTACTTTCAGCGTATTTGGCCCCAAAGGGTGTGACCGTTGTAATAATGGCTATAAAGGTCGTGTCGGTATTTATGAAGTTGTTAAAATAACGCCAGCCTTACAACGTATTATTATGGCAGAAGGTAACTCGATAGAAATTGCTGATGAAGCAAGAAAAGAAGGATTTGATGATTTACGTACATCAGGACTTAAAAAAGTGATGGCAGGCTTAACTAGCCTTGAAGAGATCAACCGAGTGACATCAGATTAATTTTTTTTGACTCTCATCACACCTTAACGGTGCAAAATATTAAACTTTTAGTTATGATGAACTACGTTTAATACAATGGTGA
>CAYNAM010000191.1:0-3470 GCA_964395065.1 uncultured Ventosimonas sp. | reverse complement strand
AATATCTGAAAAACCACCGGGAAAGGCCCATTTCTCTGGTAGGTGTTGTTGTTCATTATTAGGCCGTTTAACTAAAAGCACTTGTAGTTTTTCATTCTTTACAGTAAAAATCGCAATATCGACTGTTACAAGTGGTCGAGCGATAATGCTTAATGGATCAGGGGTAAGTACTTTCGTATTTTTGGGCATGGTTTTAAATCATTATTTTAAAGGATAATAAAAACAATACTAATAAACCAAAATAGCTTGTGCTAGAGCTAGGTCGGAAGCCTTTCTTATATTAGGGTGTTGTGCTCTGAGATGCTCTAGCGCCTGCTCTAAATAAATTCCCCTGATTTTTCCATTACTTCCTACAAAACTTGCTGCATCATTTTGAGCTTGCTTAATGATTTTATCTCGTTTCGTTGTGTCAGTAGAGGCAGATGATCCAGAAGCGCCGGCTGATGAGGCTGAGGTGGCGATATTGTTAAATGCATTGGTTATAGCACCAAAGGCAAATACTTGAGTTGATGTTAAAAAAAATATTAGTGCTAAGAGCTTTCGCATCTTTTTCTCTCCTCTAGTTTTTTGTCATTGTAACACAAGGTTTTCCAAAGTGAGATGAGTAAAAAGAATTAAGTTTTATCGTTTTGTTATTTGAGTCGCTTTTTATAAAAAATACGATGATTAATATTCACTATAAATAACAACTGTCAGTAAATAATAGGCATGATTATTTTTTGTAAAAAAACGATGTATTTATTGAGGTTTAAGTAGATTTTACTTGACTGATGTTGCAATGGTTTCTATAGTGTGCCTAAGTGGTAAAAAGTGGTGAAAAAGGGCGTAAAGTGGTTCTTTATAGTTTTTAAGTGGTTAAATAACTTGTAGATAGGATTTTTTCAATTGTTTCGTGGCGCTAGTGCAGTTAGTTTGGATGCAAAAGGTCGTGTAGCGATGCCTAGTCGGTATCGTGACGAGCTGAGTGTTCGTTGCGCAGGAAAAATGATTGTGACAGTTGATGCGGTTGATCCATGTCTGAATATCTATCCATTGCCTGAATGGGAGTTGATAGAGAATAAGTTACGCCAAATGCCCTCCTTGCGTGAAGAAACACGCCGTTTATACCGCACCTTAATAGGTAGCGCTCAAGATGTTGAGCTAGACAGTAATGGTCGTTTTTTAATACCCCCTCGTTTAAGAACAAGGGCTGGCTTAGATAAAAAAGTTGTGCTAGTTGGGCAGCTTAATAAGTTCCAGCTATGGGATGAAGATACTTGGAATGCTGTCGAGTTAGATGATATTGAGGCTATTAAAGAGGCTGGCGGGTTATCAGAAGAGTTACGTGATTTAATTTTATAGCAACCATGAAAAGACAAGATTTTGTGCACACAACAGTATTACTGAATGAGGCTGTTGAACAATTAGCATTGTTTGATGAGGGTTGTTATGTTGATGGCACTTTTGGGCGGGGCGGGCATAGCCAGTTAATTCTTAGCCGTCTTAGTGCTAAAGGCCGGCTGATAGGATTTGATAAGGATCCGCTGGCTATTAATACAGGGCTAATGTTAGCAAAAGATGATAAGCGTTTTTCAATCATACAAAATTCATTTGCAGAAATGAAAGTAGAGCTTAGGAAGCGCAATTTAGAGGGTTGTATTTCTGGAGTCTTATTAGATTTAGGTGTTTCATCTCCACAGCTTGATGATGCTAGCCGAGGGTTTAGTTTCACTCATGATGGCCCTTTGGATATGCGAATGAATCCGGATGTTGGTATGAGTGCTAAAGATTGGATTGCCACAGCAACAGCAGATGAGATTAGTAAGGTTTTAAAAGAATATGGTGAAGAGCGTTTTGCAAGAAGAATGGCACAAGCAATCGTAGCAAGAAGAGAAGTAAAACCTTTTGAGACTACAATTGATTTAGCTGAGGTGGTTGCTGCTGCTAACCCCGCGTGGGAAAAAGGTAAAAATCCTGCAACACGAGCCTTTCAAGCAATTCGCATTCACGTCAATAATGAGTTAGGTGATTTGGAGAAAGGTTTAGAAGCGGCTGTTGATGTGCTAGAAGTGGGAGGTCGCTTAGCTGTTATTAGTTTTCATTCACTTGAAGATCGCATTGTGAAACAGTTTATGCGTAAGCAAGTAAAAGGCGAGGCTGATCAACTGCCTCGAGATTTACCGATTCAAGTTAAACCATTTGATCCCCGATTACGAGTAATCGGAAAACCAATTTATGCCAGCGAACAAGAGGTTAAGATAAACCCTCGTTCACGCAGTGCTGTTTTGAGAGTTGCTGAGAAGTTGAGATGATGGAAAAGAATCAAATATCCATGCCCAAAGGGAGTTTATTGATGTTGGTGTTATTTATTGCCGTATTGTGTTCTGCAGTGATGGTGATTTATACAAGCCATAAGAATAGGTTATTACTTAATGAGCTTTATCAGAATTTAGCTGTTTATAACAAAGGACAGTCAGAATGGGGACGTTTGATTCTTGAGCACAGCACTTGGACTGCTTATGGGCGCGTTGAAAAAATAGCGATCGATCATTTGGGAATGCATATTCCAACACCTAAAGAAGTGAGGATGATAGGGGAATGAGCCATAAGATTGAACATTATCCAGGACGCTTTAAATTCGTGCTATTACTTTTAGCGCTAATGGTGGGTGTTATTGTCTGGATGCTGTTTGATCGTCATGTGATTAATAATACTTTTTTAAAAGAGCAGGGAGATTTAAGAACTGTTCGCTACATGCCCATTCCTGCGCATCGAGGAATGATTACGGATCGTAATGGTCGATATTTGGCGGTTAGTACTCCTGTTATTAGTTTGTGGGGTAATCCTAAAGAGCTCATCAATATTCCTGAAGAATGGCCGAAGTTGGCTAGTGCATTGGAGCAAGATATTGGTGTATTGTCTGAGAGGATAAAAAATAATAAAGATAAAGAGTTTATTTATTTAGCGCGGGGGCTTGATCCTGATAAGGGTGAAAGTGTCTTAAATCAAAAGATTACTGGCGTATACTCCCTTGAGGAGTATCGTCGTTTTTACCCTGCTGGCGATAGCGTATCACAGGTGATAGGCTTTACTGATATTGATGATAAAGGCAGGGAAGGGATTGAGCTTGCCTATAATAATTGGTTAACAGGTGTTCCAGGTAGGCGTGAAGTTTTAAAAGATAGACGCGGTCATTTAATCAAGGATATTCAAGTAGTAAGGCCTGCAAAACCAGGTAAAGACATACAGTTATCAATTGACTTACGGTTGCAATATTTAGCTAGTCGAGAGTTGCATAATGCTATTGAAGAATATGGCGCCAAATCCGCAAGTTTGGTTTTAATAGATGTTAAAACTGGCGAAATTTTAGCCATGGCAAATCAACCGACCTATAACCCTAATAACCGTGCCACATTAAAACCAGAAGAAATCCGTAATAGAGCGCTGTTGGATGCATTTGAACCTGGGTCAACAGTCAAACCTTTTTCAAT
>CAYNAM010000190.1:0-3601 GCA_964395065.1 uncultured Ventosimonas sp. | reverse complement strand
CACCTTTATAAAATCACCCTGGCTAACCGCCGTTTCTGGAGGAATTTCAGCCAACGCATTAGCTTTAACGCATGTGCTTAACATGGCTGAACCTTGATTAGCCAATAACACTGCTTTCAGTCCTTCATCGCTACGTATTAAGTTAATTCGTAAAAACTCTCGTCGAGATTGTAATTTAGTGATAGAGAAATCTGCTTTCACCAGCATATTTCTAGGTTGCGCATCTTCTGTACTTTTTCCTGCTAACTTGCTTATAGCAGGTACAACTAACTGCTGAAAGGTGACCAAAGAACTAACAGGATTACCCGGTAGCATAAAGATTTTTGTCGCACCAATTTCTCCCCACGCAAAGGGCTTACCGGGTTTAATTGCCAGCTTCCAAAACACCAACTTTCCTAACTGTTCAATTGCTGCACGGATATGGTCCTCTTCTCCTACCGATACACCGCCTGAGGTAATAATAACATCGAATTTTTGACTGGCGTAACGAAGTGCTTGCTCCGTTTTCTCTTGATTATCGGGTAAAATACCACCGTCTGTAATTTGATGAGCTGACTGTTTTAACCAGCTGAGTAATAAATAACGATTGGCATCATATATTTTACCATCAATTAAAGGTTGAGAAGGTTCGAGTACTTCATTACCTGTTGAAAAAACACAAATTGTTAACGGTTTAAAAACACGAACTTTTGCATACCCTTGGCTAGCGAGCAAAGCGACCATCGCAGGCGTTAAGCATTGTTTAGCAGACAATAAGCACGTCCCTTTAGCCAACTCCTCCCCTTGAAAACGAATATTCTGCCCTTGCTTGACAGGTTTACTAACCTTTAGAACACCATTTTCTATCAGTGTATTCTCTTGCAAAACAACGGTAGTTGTTCCTCGCGGGATAGGGGCACCGGTAAAAATACGTGCGGCCTGCCCCGTTGTTAACAAGGTATCTGCGGCTGAAGCTCCTGCCGCAATACGATCAACAATATGCCATTGCTGGCAGCCTTCTATTTCACCGCCTAAGGCGTAGCCATCCATCGCTGAGTTATCAAATAATGGAGCATCATGCTTCACCATAACATCTTCTGCTAAAACTAAACCAACTGTATCTAGCAGAGGCCTATCCTCAACATCTATAGGGGAAAGTTCTGTCAACAGTGTTTGTAAAGCATCGTAGTAGTCTAACATCACAACCTCTTATTGATACTGTGCTAATGTTTCTAAGTAATTTATGTTGGTAAATGCAATCTCATCATCAAACATAACCTTGATAGTACGATGGCTAAATAACCAAGATTTTATGCTAAGTTTACCTTTTTCTAAATGCTCGAATAACCGATGATTGATAGACGTCTTACATAGAAAGATACTAGGGTGGTCGCAAAGCATAGTTGCAGCGTAAGCAATTTCATTTTCTGGATGGCTTAATAAGGCTTGTTTTAACGTGGCAACTAAATCTGAAGGAATAAAAGGTGTGTCACAAGGAACGACTTGCATAAACCTAACATTTTCATCGAGTTGTTGTGAAGCCGTTAATATTCCGGCTAAAGGACCTTTACCAACGCTATCAGGTAAATCTTTATAAACATCAGGAACTAATGTTTTATACGTTTCTATATCTTCATTAGCACTGATAACAACCTTATCTACTTGTGGTGATAACCGCTCTAAAATATGTTGTACTAAACTTTTTCCCTGTAATGTTAACAATCCCTTATTACGACGTCCAACACGTTGCCCTTCGCCACCAGCCAGAATAAGGCACACTGTTATATCATCTGTACTCATTTACTATCCCAACGCTGTTTCTGTAAAGTATCAGATGATTTTGCCTCAACCCAATTTGAACGCCCATCTTGAAAATATTCTTTTTTCCAAAAAGGAGCTTCCGTTTTTAGATAATCCATAATAAACTCGGCTGCTTGAAAGGCCTCTTTGCGATGCCTCGCAGAAACCATGACTAATACAATAGAGTCTCCTACTGCCAAATCTCCCACACGATGAATAACACGACAATTTGTAAATTGCCAACGTGTTTGAGCCTGCTTAATAATACGTTCTATTTCTTGCTCGGTTATTCCTGGAAAATGCTCTAAATGTAAATAATCTAGACGCGGTTCTTGATCATAGCCGCGAACAACACCTTTAAAAGTAACAATCGCGCCACAATGCCCTGATGATGCTTCGAGCTTTATCTCTTCATCATTACAATTAAAGTTATCTGTTTGCACAGCTACATGAATCATACTATCCTCCTGTGACAGGTGGTAATATAGCAACTTCATCACCATCATTTAACAAAACAGATTGATAGATTATTTGCTGATTCACTACCAGCCTAAATATATTTTTATCAGATAATGTTTCTGCCCATAACTCATTGCGTTTACGCAAAACAGATAATAAATCATCTGTACTGCCACTTTGCCAAGCTAATTCTTCTTCACACAAGCTTAATGTGTCTTTGAGTGAACCAAAATAACGAACTTTAATCATAATATTTACTATACATGTCTATCTGTGGTGTTTAGCATACTGCTATACTTATTAGTTAACAACTCCCCATTGATACTATCAAACTAGCTATATTGGTTAATTGTTACGCTTATTTTGACATGTTAATTTTACAATTTTAATAGGAAAAGTCTATGACAAAGCTGACCCATTTTGATGATGCCGGCCAAGCGCACATGGTCGACATTGCAGAAAAACAAGAAACAAAACGTCAAGCCATTGCCACAGGAAGCATCCAACTTTCTACCGAGGCTTTTAAACTTTTAGGCCATAATGCAAGTAAAAAAGGTGATGTATTAGGTATAGCTAGAATTGCTGCTATACAAGGAGCTAAACAAACATCTACATTAATACCTCTTTGTCATCCGCTGGCACTGACCAAAGTTAGTGTTGAGTTTGAGCCCGATGAAGTCAGCTCATGCTTACACATACAAGTAACTACGGAAACCGTAGGAAAAACAGGTGTCGAAATGGAAGCACTAACAGCTGTTTCCGCAGGACTTCTCACTGTTTATGACATGCTCAAGGCAGTCGATAAAGGGATGGAAATACAAAATATACGCCTACTTAAAAAACAAGGAGGTAAAAGTGGTTTATGGCAAGCCAATACATAATCTAATACAAAGTACTTCAAGAAAACATAGTCTTTCTACTAAATTATTAGTTTCCGTTATTTTGTGGGTCGTTGGGGCACTCATCGTAACAGGCTATGCATTAGCTTTTTTATGGCAGCTCGAAAGTGGCGGCATTGCTATCAATCAAGCAGGTAGTTTAAGAATGCGTGTTTATCACATGATGGTCATCCTCGAACAACCCAACCATCAGGCACAATTACAACAAGAAAAAGAGCATTTCGCCTACATTTTAAATAATCTTAAAATGTCTGATAGCAGTACACTACTACTGTCTCAATCTCCTGCTATTGAGTCACAAATACTACAAATTAATCACCGCTGGTCACAACAAATTTTACCGCTCATCGATGTGTTGAACCAAACACACCAAAAGATCTCAACAGACGAGCTAAACACGATAGATCAATTTGTTAATGACATTGATAAGCTTGTTAAACTAATAGAAACAAAAAATACACAGC
>CAYNAM010000189.1:0-3634 GCA_964395065.1 uncultured Ventosimonas sp. | reverse complement strand
AATACTTTTCGAAACTATTCGCAAAAAACCTGGAATGTTCATTGGTGAACCAGTTAATGTACAGTCACTACTGAAGTTTGTATATGGGTATAAGTTTGCCTTAATAAATAACAATTTGGATGATCTTAATGGTCTGCTCTCAGATAAGCCTTCGTTTCACGACTGGGTGGCAATGAAAGAAGGTTATACAGAGTCTGGATGCGGTTGGGCATACATTATTAGCCATGCAAAAAAAAGTGATAAGGAAAGCCTAGATTTATTTTTTTGTACTAGCTCAGATCAGATGTGACACTACCCCGTTTTGAAGAGGAATCTGTCAGTTTAGATTTGAGCTAAGTTTTTCTCTTCCCAAATCAGTTTTCCATCAAGTAATGTTTGCATAGGCGTTCGCCCACAACAAACTTTTCCTTGATGAGTTCGATTATTATTGTAGTAATCTAGCCATTCGTCCAGATCTTTTTGTAACTCTTCCAAGCTAGAGTATAGTTTCTTCCTAAAAGTGATCTGATAAAATTCTTGTAGAATGGTTTTGTGGAAGCGTTCACAGATGCCATTGGTCTGTGGCGACATAGCTTTAGTTTTTGTATGATCAATGTCATTGATTGCCAAATAGAGCTGATAGTCATGATGTTCTACTTTACCACAATACTCTGTTCCTCTATCAGTGAGTATCCTAAGCATAGGCAAGTCATGACTGTTATAAAACGGTAATACTTTATCATTGAGTATATCAGCCGCAGTAATCGGTGTTTTGGTCGTATACAACTTACAATGAACCACCTTTGAATAAGAGTCGATAAAGGTTTGTTGGTAGACTCTTCCTACTCCTTTTAGATTACCCACATAGAAGGTATCTTGGCAACCTAGATAACCAGGGTGGGCAGTTTCTATTTCACCGCGGGCTTCATCATCGTGTTTTTTCTTTTCTAAAGCAGCTATTTGTTGGTCATTAAGGATAATACCTTCATTGGCTACTTTATCCTCTAATGCTTTAAGGCGTTTTTTAAAATTCTCTAGACTGTGTCTTAACCAAATTGATCTAACACCGCTACCAGAAACAAAGATGCCTTGTTTTCTTAATTCATTGCTTGTTCTATGCTGACCATAAGCTGGGTATTCTATTGCATAGCTAATGACTGCTTGCTCTATCGCTTCATCTACTCTATTTTTTAGATTGGGGACTCGTTTTGATCGATTTATCAGAGCGTCTACACCACCATTCTCTGCTAACTCTTGGTAACGATAGAACGTTTCCCTTGATACGCCCATTATTTTACAGGCTTTAGATACATTGCTTAATTCTTCAGCTAAATTGAGTAAGCCTACTTTATGTTTAATGATTGGATTGTTAGTATGTAACATGAACATAACCTCTTTATGTTTTGATTTAAGATCTGATACCTCTTATCAAAACGGGTTATGTTCACTTTTTCAAGTTAACTTTCTCATCTGGTCTGAACTTATACAGTGCATATAAGTTTGGAGCTAACACAATAGCATATCCAGAAATATAATTGATAAGGCGCCCAAAATATTGTTCTCTCAAATCAACCAAAATATAACAAAATGAACCGCCATCGTATAAAGGCATAAACTCATATATATTTGATATTTGTGTATCTATGTAATCTTTCTGTGTATTGTCATAGCCGAGTCCTTCTAATTCTCTCTTTTCAGCGTCTTCAGAAATAATAGCATAATCCATATACTGAATATCTTCTTGTAAGCTTATAAATGTATCTCTTTGAGTATATTCACTTATTAAAAGTTTTGTTGTTAATGGGGTGAATATAGTATTAATTAGTAAATGTAACGATTTATTTTCAAATAAAGAAAGTAGTTTCTTTATTTCTATTGGTATTTGATAACAACTTGATGAGTTTTTGCAAATAATTGTTTCTATCTGTGCAAAAATAGTAAGATCGTTATTTTTAACCCGATAGTCTTGAGAGAAAATAGTATTTTTAATTTCTTGAAGTGTTTCAATAAGATTCAACTTGTCGAATTCAGTTTTCATATAAGACCATCCAATAGTTAAGATTAAAACTTTTTATAAGGATAATAAGATATAGGACAGTTTTATAAAACTGTCCTATATAAGAAGGATTAACCTCTGTTTTTATTAAAATGCTCCAGTAAAATTATAAAAGCTTGTCTTTTAAAATATTAGTAGATCAATTTGAGGTTTTACTGTTAATAAGATCAGATTTGAAACATTAAATTACTATAGTAACTTAATTATACTAAAATCTATCAAAGAAATACCCATTAATAGCTAAAGGACCTAGTTTATCATTTTCTTTAATTTTACACGCATTTAGATAAGAAGTAATCTCCTCCATGTTAGGATGAATAAAGTCTGTATGTTTTTTTATACTATGAGCTCTTTTCACATTCAAATCATATTGAAGTAGACCACCATCTAAGTTAGACTGAGTGCATACAAGTTCATTAATAGTATCCGGATAAAATAAATTTAAGATTATCCCCGATTCCTCTTCACCTGAAAAATAAATAATCTTGTCCCCTCCCAGTGCATTACAAATAACTCTCGAGCAGTTCTTAAAATTATCATGCAAAGATAAATCTGTACAAAATTTTTGCCATGAGCAGGGTAAACACAATATCGCTATTGAGTCATTAGGATTATAATCAATCGAAAATCCTAATGTGTTTTCAAGCACAAAATAATATTCATTTCCAATTTTAAAATCCTTGGCTATACTCCAGAGTGAGTCTTTTTTATCATTATAATTAGGAACAGTATCTATAATTACTCTTAGTTGTGTTGCAGTGTGAGATAAGTAATTTAAAAAACTATCCCTATCTTGAATAAAGTTTTTCACGTCTAAGATTGCACTTAATGTTGCGCTCATATATCACATCCAGTATGTAATTTTTCCAGTTGGGTGAATAATAACAATTTCAGAAATTTTTGCCCCTTCTGAAATTGAGTGTTGAATAGCTCTATATACATCTCCTTCTCTTAATTTTGAACCATTACTTTTTAAATCTAAGACCATTCTACCATCACCTTGTCTTGAAACCTTATCTCTTATTCCTCTTGAAACAACATATACGGAAGAGCCTCTCAGGGGGGAGTAATGTTCATAACGCACGCCATTCATGATAAAATCTGCTCCCTTTACGTTTTCTCCTCTAATAAAAATTCTAGCACCTGTTCTTTCAGCTAAAAAGAATGCTGCTTTCTTTTCGTTTTCAGTGGGTGGAAATTTTTTTGCAAATCTAACCAACCCAGAACCTACTTTAAGTTCAATAATACTTCGAGATAGTAATTTAACTCCAGGTGGTGAAAGAGACAAAATGATGCCCCAGCCAAGGTTTTTTTCGAAACTAGATTCTCCATTTATAGCAGCATCTAAAAAATTCATACCAAAATCAATCTGAATATTAGACAGAGTCATTCTAATATCCATTGCAGCCATCATTCCACCCAGTCCAAAGTGGCCACTGGGATCAAACACATTAACTGGATCAGCGTTTGCATAAAGATAAGGATTTAACGTAATCGGATGATTCCTAATACCTTCAAAACCATTCCTACTCACAAACCGCCCAATCTTCGGATCATAATCCCTTGCTCTTAAGTGATAAAAGCCACTGTCTTGATCAA
>CAYNAM010000188.1:0-3714 GCA_964395065.1 uncultured Ventosimonas sp. | reverse complement strand
TGTGTTATTTCTCAAACTAATCAAGGCGTCTCTGTTGCAAGGAATAAAGGGGCTAGCATTGCAGACGCCGATTATCTTTGTTTCCTGGATGCGGATGATCAATGGGAGCCTCATTTTTTAGAGGAAATAACAACGCTTATTCATTTAAATAAAGACGCAAGCTTATTTTGTACAAGGTATGGGGAAATTAGCGAAGAAGGGCAGTATTTTATTGGGAATTTGGTAGGGATTTCACAAGGTTTTCGTGGTGAGTTACCTGATTTTTTTACAGCCTATCAACAAAATAGATGCTTGTACCATCCTTCTGCTAGCTGTATTAATATACGTGACTTTAAACTAATAGGGGGGTTTCCCGAGGGAGTTAAAATAGGCGAGGACATCTATGCCGCATTGCAGCTAGCGCTATCTGGTCCAGTGATGTTTTCTGCAAACAAATCAAGTACAGTCTTTCGTAATGCAGAAAATAGAACCAATGTAAGAGAAAAGTTTATTATTCCTTATCATGTTGAGTATTTTTTAGACTCGGCTAATAAAGATATTTTAGAAAAAAATAAGACATTAAAATCATTCCTTTTATATAATACAACTATCTTTGGCTTGTATGCGGCTCAGATAGGTGATAAAAAACAGGCCTTTAAAATGGCTAAGTTATTGTCAAAGCAAAGTGTAATGCATAGTATTATTGTATTTTTAGGGGCATGTTTGCCTAAATGTTTTATCCATTTATTAAAGAAACTACGAAATAAAAAGACGCTTTCTTATGAAAACTAATTTAAAAATTTTGGTGACAGGCGGTGCGGGTTTTATTGGTTCAGCACTTGTGCGTTATCTCGTTAATGAAACTAATCATACGGTGATTAATGTTGATAAGTTAACCTATGCAGGTAATTTAGAGTCACTAAAGAGCATTGCAAAGAGTGAACGTTATCACTTTGAGCATGTAGATATTTGTGATAAAACAGCACTAGAGCAAGTATTTAATGCCCATCAGCCTAGTTTAGTAATTCATTTAGCGGCTGAGTCTCATGTCGATCGTTCAATTACGGGGCCAGCTGCGTTTATTGAAACCAATATTGTGGGTACTTATACGCTACTAGAAGTGGCAAGACATTTTTGGAATACGCTCGCAGAACCAGCTAAGCAGGCTTTTCGTTTTCACCATGTTTCAACTGATGAGGTCTATGGTGATTTAGAGGGAACAACTGATCTTTTTACTGAGACAACGCCTTATTCACCAAGCTCTCCTTATTCAGCAAGCAAAGCGAGCTCAGACCATTTAGTTCGTGCGTGGGGGAGGACTTATGGGTTGCCCGTATTAATTACTAATTGTTCTAATAATTATGGTCCTTATCATTTCCCTGAAAAGCTTATTCCTTTAATGATTCTTAATGCTTTGGAGGGAAAGCCTTTACCCATTTATGGGGAAGGTAATCAGATTCGCGATTGGCTTTACGTAGAAGATCATGCCCGTGCACTTTACAAAGTACTAACAGAAGGTAAAGTAGGCGAAACGTACAATATTGGCGGCCATAATGAAAAGCGCAATATTGATGTGGTCTATGCACTTTGTGATTTACTAGAAGAGCTTGCACCAACGCATCCTAAAGGTATCAATCAATATGTTAATCTTATTACTTATGTAAAAGATAGACCCGGTCATGATGTGCGTTATGCCATTGATGCCAGTAAAATTGCTCATGATCTTGGTTGGAAACCACAAGAAACCTTTGAAACAGGTTTACGAAAAACTGTTGAGTGGTATTTATCCAATACAGAGTGGGTTGAGCATGTTAAAAGCGGTGCTTACCGGCAATGGATTGAAAAGCAATATGGCTAAAAAAATACTATTGCTTGGTAAAAATGGTCAAGTAGGGTGGGAGTTACAGCGTGCTCTATCACCTGTTGGGCAGTTGCTTGCTTTGGGTCGCCATGATTTTGGGGGTGACTTGAATGATCTTAAAGCGTTAAAGCAGCGCATATCAGACTATAAGCCAGATGTCATTGTGAATGCTTCTGCTTATACCGCTGTTGATAAGGCAGAAAGTGATGAGAAGCTTGCCTTTTACGTCAATGCTGAGTCGGTTACTCTATTAGCAACACTTGCCAATCAGCACAATAGTTTATTAGTACATTATTCAACTGATTATGTTTTTGATGGTAGTGGTTCAACGCCTTGGTCAGAAATAGATGCCCCTAATCCATTAAATATTTATGGTAAGAGTAAGTTAGCAGGCGAGCAAGTAGTCCAAGAAATAGCTCACCAGTATTTGATTTTTCGTACTTCATGGGTTTATGGGGTATATGGTAATAATTTTATTAAAACGATGTTGCGCTTAGGGCGTGATCGTGACTCATTGAGTGTGGTTTCTGATCAAGTCGGAGCCCCTACAGGCGCAGAGCTAATTGCTGATATCACTGCGCAGACAGTTAATGTATTTAAAAAAGAGCAATCAGGCATTTATCACCTATCAGCGAGTGGTGAAGCCTCATGGTATGATTTTGCGAAACTGATTTTTGCAGAAGCTAAGCAATATATACCTGAGCAGTTAAAAATAAATCACTTAGCGTCTATTACCACACAACAATATCCAACGCCTGCTTTACGTCCCCTTAATTCAAGACTATCGACACAAAAGCTGGCTACACACTTTGATCTCTACTTGCCTGATTGGCAAGTAGGGGTAAAAAGAGCTATTGCAGAGCTATTATTATGAAATTAATTCAAACGAATATTCCTGATGTTGTGATTATTGAACCCCAAGTATTTGGTGATGAACGTGGTTGGTTTATGGAAAGTTATCATGAAACCAAATTTCATGATGCCCTAAAGTCTCTAGGGTTACCAACGCCTAATCGTTTTGTTCAAGATAACCATTCCTGCTCTCAAAAAGGTGTACTAAGAGGGTTACATTTTCAACGATCCCCTTATGCACAAGGTAAATTGGTACGCGTGATACAGGGCTCAGCATGGGATGTGGCGGTTGATATTCGCCCTGACTCTAAAACATTGGGGCAATGGGTGGCTATTGAGTTAAGTGCTGAAAATAAAAAAATGTTTTGGATTCCAGAGGGGTTTGCCCATGGATTTGTGGCTTTAGAAGACAATACACATTTTCTTTACAAAACGACAAATGTTTATAATAAGGAATCAGAGGGTGCAATTAGTTGGAATGACCCTCGCTTAGCGATCGAGTGGCCTGCTTTAGAGTCTGGCTTTATTGTTTCAGATAAAGATGCGATTGCTCCTAATTTTCAAGCTTATTTAGAGCAGATAAAATAGTTGCATGAACATTGCCATTATTGGAACCACCGCCCATTCTATCTTGGGGTTTCGAGTTGATTTAATTAAAGCACTGGTGGCTAAAGGGCATTGTGTTTATGCATTTGCTCAGGATTATCAACCGCAAACGATACAGCAAGTTGAGACATTAGGTGCAGTTGCCATTAATTATCCTTTTAACCGAACAGGTTTAAACCCGTTTATTGATCTAATTAATACCTATAAGCTCATTAAATTATTAAAACAGTATAAGATTGAGCAAACCTTCTGCTATTTCACCAAACCCGTTATTTTTGGCACGTTAGCGGCTGTATTTGCAGGCGTTAAACACCGTTATGCTATGCTAGAGGGGCTAGGCTATACTTTTACCCCACAACCTAATGGCACGGCTTTTAAGGCAAAGCTCTTAAAGCGCATACAGGTTTTTTTATACC
>CAYNAM010000187.1:0-3733 GCA_964395065.1 uncultured Ventosimonas sp. | reverse complement strand
CTTTTTCTGGGCTAAATAACGGGATGGTATTGTTATAGCTTTTGGACATTTTACGGCCATCTAAGCCAGGGAGTGTTGCAACAGCTTCTTCAATGAGTGCTTCTGGCAACGTAAATAGATCTTTTCCTTGACCATAGAGCATATTGAAACGTTGGGCAATGTCTCTCGCCATTTCAACGTGTTGGATTTGATCACGGCCCACAGGTATTTTATTGGCATTGAACATTAAAATATCAGCTGCCATAAGCACAGGATAGCAGAATAATCCCATGGTAATCCCAGCATCAGGGTCTTCATTTAGCTCTAAATTCTTATCTACCGAGGCTTTATAGGCGTGAGCACGGTTAAGTAATCCTTTGGCTGAAACACAGGTTAATAACCACATGAGCTCAGGTATTTCAGGGATATCTGACTGACGGTAGAAAGTGACTCGTTCAGGATTTAGGCCACTGGCTAACCATGTGGCGGCAAGTTCTAGGCGAGACTTTTGTATGCGCAAGGGGTCATCACATTTAATAAGTGCATGATAATCGGCTAGAAAATAAAAAGAATCAACATCTGTTTGTAGGCTAGCTCTTATTGCTGGACGAATAGCGCCTGCATAATTACCTAAATGAGGGGTGCCTGTTGTTGTAATACCTGTAAGAACACGAGTTTTCATAAAATGACCGTCTTGTTTAAATTAAATTATTGAAGATAAGGTGTTACCAAGTCTTTGAGTTCGGTTAATCTTCCATGAAAAAAGTGGCTGCATTCAGGAACAGTCAGCAATGTATGTTCGATTGTTAAATGCTTACTCCAGTCATAAACGATTTGTGGTGTCACAACCTCATCTGCCTCAGGTTGAATCACTAACAAAGGACAGTGGGTAGGTAGTCTTCCCTTAATATCAAACCGCTCAACGGGTGGTGCTATCATAATAAGTTGTTTAATGGTCGTCCCCTGTTGTTCTATTTGCCCTGCAAGGCAGGCTGCTACACAAGAGCCGAAAGAAAATCCCATGATAATAATCGGCAAGTTAGGGTTTTTTGCTTGTAGCCATTCAAGAGCTGCTTTAGCATCGGCGGTTTCACCAACGCCCTCACCATAAGAACCTTCACTTTTTCCAACACCTCTAAAGTTGAAGCGCAGCGTAGACCATTGATTGTCTCGCGCGGTACGTTGCAAGGTGGCAACCACTTTGTTTTGCATCGTTCCTGCATAGAGTGGATGAGGGTGGCAAATAAGCGCAATGCCTTTGGCATTAGGCTGTTCGCAGTAGAGTGCTTCAAGTTTTCCAGCTGGGCCGTTAATAAATAGTACAATTTCTTGAGTTGACAACGTTACGCTCCGTGTCCAATATATAATAAATGAATTAACTATATAAAAAATAAATTTTAAATCAATGGTTTTTTGTTTGATACAATTACTTTGTAATATTTCCTTTGTGGGTTAATTATATACAAGAGGGGCACGAAGATGGAGATGGGCTTAGTAGTAATTATTGCAATTGTAGCATTCTTAGTGGGTGTACTCGGTGGTTTTTTAGTAAGCAAAGCGACAGCTGGAAGTGATCGCTCAGGTAATTTAAAAAATCAAATGGATAGTTTACAAGGGCGTTTTACAGACTATCAAGCGGAAGTAGCTAACCATTTTAATAAAACGGCGAATATTGCCCAGAAATTCTCGCAAAGTTATCAGGAGATGCAATCACATCTACAACACTCAGTAGAAACGCTTGTATCTGATAGTGAGTTAAGATCAAAATTATTATCTGAAATTAAAATAAACGAGTTGAAAGCATTGGATTATTCTGCTGAAGGGGCAGAGGGGCACGTTGAGCAAGATGTCTCGGAGCAAGAAGCAACTACCGTGAGTACATACAACGATACTCCGCGTGATTATGCACCTAAAGTGCCTGGAGAAGTAGGTACTCTCGCTGAAGAATTTAGCGCTAAACGTAAGTAAATTTAAATTATAGTTTCCTTAACCTTAATCTTTTTAAGGTTAAGGAGAGCTTATTAAGCCAGCGTTTTATCTATAAAATAGCGTATTTCAATTCGTTATTATTTCTCATATTACATCGAAATAACTCATGCTAAGAGTAAATGAGAGTTTTATTAAACCAAATATAAATTTAAAAACAACAATTTTCTTTTAAAATAAACTATTACTCCTTTAATCTTCGTAATAAAATAACCTATACTATAAGGCTATTTTCAGCCAATGTTTTGTTCTTTTTAAGAGGTTAAATAGTGGACTTTCCCAGTCGGTTTGGAGTCATTGTAGTAGGTGGTGGGCACGCAGGTACAGAGGCGGCGTTAGCTGCTGCTCGCATGGGTGTAAAAACACTTCTTCTGACTCATAATATTGAAACACTAGGCCAAATGAGTTGTAACCCTGCTATTGGTGGTATTGGGAAAAGCCATATTGTCCGAGAGATTGATGCGCTTGGTGGTGAAATGGCTCACGCTGCCGATAAGTCAGGCATTCAGTTTCGTATTTTAAATAGCCGTAAAGGGCCTGCTGTTAGAGCAACAAGAGCACAGGCTGATCGTATACTCTATAAGGCGGCTATTCGTTATAAGTTAGAGAACCAGCCTAATCTTTGGCTATTTCAACAAGCCTGTGATGATTTAATTGTCGAGGGGGCTGATGTTAAAGGCGTTGTGACACAAATGGGTGTTAGGTTTTTATCTGATACCGTTGTGTTGACTGCGGGTACTTTTTTAAATGGTTTGGTGCATATTGGTTTAGAGCATCATTCTGCTGGGCGAGCAGGGGATCCTCCTGCTATTGCATTAGGTAGTCGATTAAGAGAATTACCGCTTCGTGTAGGGCGTTTAAAAACAGGGACACCGCCTCGTATTGATGCAAGAAGCGTTGATTTTTCAGTTATGATTGAGCAACCGGGTGATTTTCCTTTGCCTGTGATGTCTTTTTTAGGCAGTGTTGATGAGCATCCTCAGCAAATTAGTTGTTGGGCTACGGCAACCAATGCGCGTACCCATGAAATTATTGCGGCCAACTTAGATCGTTCACCTATGTACTCAGGTGTTATTGAGGGCATTGGCCCACGTTATTGTCCTTCTATTGAAGATAAAATTCACCGTTTTGCGGATAAAGAAAGTCATCAAATCTTTTTAGAACCAGAAGGTTTAACAACGAACGAATTATACCCCAATGGTATATCTACCTCGTTGCCTTTCGATGTGCAATTGGATTTTGTACATAGTATGAAAGGCTTGGAAAATGCTCATATTCTTCGTCCTGGTTATGCCATAGAGTATGATTTTTTTGACCCTAGAGATTTAAAAACAAGTTTAGAGACAAAGCATTTAAATAACTTATTTTTTGCAGGTCAAATTAATGGAACGACAGGCTATGAAGAGGCTGCTGCACAGGGTTTGTTGGCGGGTAGTAATGCAGCCTTAAAATCACAAGATAAAGAGAGTTGGTGCCCTCGCCGCGATGAAGCGTATTTAGGTGTTTTAGTTGATGATCTTATTACATTAGGGACTTCTGAGCCTTATCGAATGTTTACTTCTCGTGCAGAGTATCGTCTTATTTTAAGAGAAGATAATGCGGATTTACGCTTGACGGAGAAGGGGCGTGAGTTAGGATTGGTTGATGATAGTCGTTGGGATGCATTTTGTCGTAAGCGTGAGAGTATTATAAAAGAAACAGAGCGCTTGAAAACGACATGGATATTACCTAATACCCCTAAGGGGGATGCGATTATTAAAAAATTTAA
>CAYNAM010000186.1:0-3764 GCA_964395065.1 uncultured Ventosimonas sp. | reverse complement strand
ATTTGACTAACAAAAAAGCCAATCAATACAGTAGAAAAAACAAAGCTTAACCACATGCCCATAAGGTGTAAGTTAATGAGTAATGTCTCTGTATTACTTCCCCAAATAGTTTGAACCTCCAATGGAATATTCCAAGCCCATAATAAACTATAGACAAAAATAGCATAAGTTACCAAGCAAAGCGTGTAAAGCCAAGGTAACGTGGCAGCAGCGATAGTTATAGGAACTAAGAAATAAGAAACAAAGGGGTTTGTTGCCCCCCCTGTACAATATAAAAGTATTCCATGAGTAGTTAAATCACAAGCCAGTTGAATAGCATACTCAATATCACTCACAGGAAAAGAAATATAAACTAATCTAATTATTGTTAATATACACAAGACAAATGAGGCAATAAATACTAAGGCTAGAATATCCCAAGGTAAATAAAATAACTTATAAATGTAACAAACAATGACCGAAACAAGCTGTAAAGAAAATACAAGCACACGTATTGAGATAAGCCCCCAAAGGTTGAGGCGACTGGCAAAAAACCATTTAGCAGGAACAAGCATATAATAATGTACCTCTATTGGATATCATTGATGCACAAAATAATAAATTATGAAACAAATTATCTATAACTATTGTAATGAGATGTTTGTCAAATCCTATAGTATATACTGGTATTCCACTAAAAGGAGAAAGTTTATGTCTAAAAAAACCGTAGCACAACTTGTTGTAGAGACATTACAAAAAGCAGGGGCAAAACACTGTTATGGGATTGTAGGAGACACTTTAAACTATGTAACAGATGCTATCCATAAAAGTGATATAAAATGGATCCATGTTAGACATGAAGAAGTCGGTGCATTTGCTGCGGGAGCAGAAGCCTACCTAACGGGCACATTAACAGCTTGCGCAGGCTCCTGTGGGCCGGGTAGTTTACACTTTATCAATGGATTATTTGAAAGCCATCGAAATGGTGCCCCTGTCGTTTTAATTGCAAGCCAACTTGCTACTTCTTTATTGGAGACTGACTTTCCTCAAGAGGTTGATTTTAAAACTGTATACAAGACGTGTTCTGTTTTCTGTGAACAAATCAACAATCCCAATGAAGCTCAAAAAATCACTGCTTTAGCGGCACAGGCAGCACTCGATAAAAAAGGGGTTTCAGTTATTATTTTACCGGTTGATATCAGTCAAATAAAAGTGGATGAGAACCCTGACATTCAAACTTATCACCCCTCACCAGTCATAACACCAAATGATAACGAGTTACAAGAAATTAGCCAACTTATTGCTAAAGGTAAAAAAATCGGTATTTATGCGGGCTTAGGTTGCCAAGATGCCCATGATGAAGTCATTGCACTTGCAAAAAAATTAAAAGCGCCAATTGCCCATACCTCACGTGCCAAAGATTTTATCGAATATGACAACCCTTATAATGTGGGTATGACAGGAATGATCGGTATGGAAGCAGGTTTTCACATGATTAAGAACTGTGACACCCTTTTATTACTAGGTGCGGACTTTGCGTGGTCACAATTTTACCCTGACAATGCGAGCATTATCCAAATCGATAAAGATGCTACCCATTTAGGTAGACGCCATCCTATTACTTTTGGGGCGGTTGGTGACGTAAAAGCAACCTTGAACAAATTACTTCCTTTAGTTACAGAGAAAGAAGAGGTTAGTTTTTTAGACAATCATATACAGATGCATGCCAAGGCAATTGCTAAGCTAGACAAAAAAGCACAAAGTACGCCCAGTGGTCAAATTCATCCACAATATTTAGTTGAATTGTTAGATCAATATGCTGCAGAAGACGCAGCGTTTACGGCTGATGGGGGATCCGCTATGGTATGGATATTACGTCATATTACGGCCAATGGTAAGCGGCGAACACTAACTAGCCTAAAACATGGAACGATGGCTAATGCAATGCCGCAAGCATTAGGTATACAAAAAGCATTTCCGAATCGCCAAGTAATTTCTCTCTCAGGTGATGGTGGCTTAGCCATGTTATTAGGTGATTTATTAACTGCTGTTCAAGAAAATCTACCTGTTAAAATCATCGTTCTAAATAATGCCTCACTAAACTTCGTAGAGTTAGAGCAAAAAGTGGAAGGACTGGTCAATAATTACACTGACCTACAGAACCCTGATTTCGCAAAGTTGGCTGAGGTTATTGGTTTTTATAGTCAGAAAGTCACGCACTCCAGTGATTTAGAGGCAGCTGTTAAAACGTTTTTAGATCAAAAAGGCCCAGCTTTATTAGATGTTCACACAAGCCCTTACGAACTTGTTATGCCTCCCCAGATAGAAAGTAGCCAAGTCCTTGGTATGGCAATGTATACAGTTAAAGCAACCTTAGCAGGGAGAACGGAGGATGTCGCTGGGCTACTTATTGATAATTTTTTAAAGAAATAAAAACAGTTTCGCTAAGCATATCCATTATACTTAGCGATTTTTGTTTTGTGTGTTAGCCATGAAAACAGAATACCTGCAATCACTCCACCAATATGTCCCTCAAATGAAACCTGTTTATCAGGTAATAAGCCAAATATAAAACCGCTGTACAAAACGATAACAATAACACAAATAATGATATTTCTTACAGTCCTTTCAAAATAGCCATTAGCAAGAAGTAATGACCATAAACCAAATATCCAACCACTGGCGCCAACATGTGAAGCATTACGTCCAAAAAGCCACAGCAAAAAACCACCCACAACAATAATGAAAATGCTTGCTACAATAAAGTATTTGACTGAACGTAACATACACAGCCACGCAAGCACCATCAGGGTGGATAAATTACCCAATAAATGGCCTAGGTCTTTATGAATCCAAACACTGCTAAAAATCCCCCATAAATGGCCAAATTTACGAGGGATTAAACCATATTGAAACAAACCACCTCCGAGCACAAGATTAATAAGATAAATAGCTATCATTAACCCTGCTATTAGCAATAAAATGCGTAATTGTTTAATTAGCATCTTCTTTGTAATTACTCTGAGTATTTGTGCCTGCTTTTACTTTTGTTTCGATCATCTGTTTTGGATGCATACCCACATGCTGGCCTAAAAGTTTAAGCTCTGTAATAATATCTTGCATTCGCTGATGATTACGTAAGTCTAGATCTAGCTTTTTATCCATAGTTTTTAACATTGGCATAAACGTATACTCTAGCGTCTCCGCCAATGCAGTCAGTACACCATCCAACCCTGGCACTGGTTGATTGACCACTTGAATATTGGTTTCTGGTTTATCTTGTAACGCATCACTAATATGAGATAACGGTTCTATAACCTTATCCCACGGGGCAGGCTCTGGCTGTTTATCCATCACCTGAGTAAGATGACTAAACTCTTTAAACAGTTGATCCCATGGTGCAGGTTCGGGCTGTTGTTTCAATGCAGCAACCATTTCGGCAAACTGACCAGTAATCTGCTCCCATGGTGTTTGTGGTTCAGGTCGAGTAGCAATAGACTTAACCCCTTCAGATAAATCAAGTAACTGTGCCACCACGCGATTACCAATACTTTCATCTCCCCCCATGGTTTTATTGCGCAAGAAGTCACGTTTAATTTGCTCCCAACGCTCCTGCTGCATTTCTGTTATATTGCCACGAAGCTCAGCTAACTTTAATAGGTTTTCTTCAGCACCTGTTGTTAATAATTGAGCTTCACCTTGATAATGATCTTCTAGCAGTTGCATTAATTCTTGCTCATTCATCACTGCCGTAATTTTTTCAGATACCTTATTCATATTACGGT
>CAYNAM010000185.1:0-3781 GCA_964395065.1 uncultured Ventosimonas sp. | reverse complement strand
TAAATTTAGCCAATATAAAAGTTTATTTTGTTATAATTTATTCTATATAACTTATTTTTCATGCCATAATAAGCGGCTATTAGCATTTACATACATCTGGGAGGAATTATGGCTTGGAATGAGCCCGGTAATTCAAATAACAACGATAATGACAAAGATAAAAGTCGTAACCAAGACCCCTGGGGGAAACCTCCTAAAAATAATGGAGGAAATCAAGGCCCTCCTGATTTAGATGAGGCTTTACAAAAAGTAAAAGATACTCTCGGCAAATTCTTAGGCGGTAAAAAAACCTCTAATAACTCTGGAGGAAACTATAATAACAATGGTGGTTTTGGACTACCTATACTTCCTATTGTCCTAATTATTGTCATTGGTATTGTTGGTGTTTGGCTATCAAAAGCTGTTTATATTGTCGACCAACAAGAGCAAGCGATTATACTTCGCTTTGGTAAATATTATGAGACCGTTAATCCTGGACTCCATATTTATTTTCCACCCATAGAGCAAAAGTTTCAAGAAAATGTAACAGCAGAACGCTCGTATAATAAACACGGTCAAATGCTAACCAGTGATGAAAATATTGTTGAAATTCCCATCACTGTCCAATACCGTATTACTAACTTAAAAGACTTTATCTTAGAAAATAATAATCCTATAGAGAGCTTAGAAAATGCAACTGACAGTGCATTAAGACAAGTGGCTGGCTCTACGACCATGGATGATATTCTTACCAGTGGCCGTGAAAAAATGGCTGTTGAAATCCAAGAAGAACTAACCAGTATGCTTGATAAATACCAAACGGGCATTCAAGTTACACAAGTCAACATTCAAAGTGCTACAGCACCTGAAGCTGTACAGTCTGCATTTGATGATGTAATTCGTGCACGCGAAGAGCAACAAAAATTAAAAAATGAAGCTGAAACTTATCAAAATGGTATTGTACCGGATGCACGTGGTGAGGCCGCCCGTATAGCAGCAAATGCTATCGGTTATCGTGAGGCCATTGTTGATGAAGCAACAGGTAACGCTATTCGTTTTGAAAAGTTATTAGCTGCCTATCAACAAGCGCCACAAATTACTAGAGATCGTATGTATTTAGATACGATTCAAGAAGTGCTCAGTAAGACGAGCAAAGTATTAATTACAGGCAAAGATGGTCAAAACCAAGTTATTTATCTACCGCTTGATAAGTTGATGAATAATCAAAAAACACTACCTAGCTCATCAGGTAATTCTATTAAATATTCTACAGATATGACTAGACAACAATCTACATTACCTGCGAATAACGCAACAGATCCAAGAGCAAGGGGAGAGCGCTAATGAGTAATAAATTATTTTTCCCAATTATCATTCTTGCTTTACTTGTTATCTTTGGATGGAACTCTTTATTTATTGTCTCACAGACTGAAAGAGGGATTTTATTGAGATTTGGTGAAGTTGAAAATGCTAATTTAGAACCTGGGTTACATTTTAAATGGCCAATTATCAACAAAGTAAAACTGTTTGATGCTCGCTTACTGACCCTTGATACACCTAATGTACGCTTTCTTACTAAAGAAAAGAAATCTGTGATGGTTGATGCTTATGCTCGTTGGAGAGTCTCAAACCCAGAACTATTTTATACCAGTGTGCGCGGTGATAAATTTACAGCGGATGAACGATTAGGTCGCCGTTTAGATGCCGCATTACGTAATCAGTTTGGTAATAAAACCCTTAATGAATTGGTTAACGATGCAGGCACTTTAACAGACAAAAATGGTCGTATTGTTAGCGGTCGTAATGAGGTCATGACCCATGTAACTGACTCATTAAATAAAATGGCCCAAAAAGAGTTAGGTATCGAGGTATTAGATGTAAGAATTAAAGCTATCGATCTTCCTAAAGAAGTATACGACAGTGTCTTTGCAAGAATGCGTACAGAGCGTGAGCGTGAGGCGCAAAAATACCGTGCTGAGGGACGTGAAGCCGCAGAAAAAATTCGTGCAGAAGCAGACCGTGAAAAACTCGTCATTTTAGCTGAGGCCTATCGAAATGCTGAAGAGATTCGAGGAGAAGGTGATGCTAAAGCCGCTGCAATTTATGCAAATGCTTATTCGAAAGCACCAGAGTTTTATAACTTCTATCGCAGCATGCAGGCTTATCGTGAAAGCTTCAAAGACAAAAATGATTTGTTAGTACTTGATCCTAACTCTGAGTTTTTCCGCTATTTCCAGAAAGCAACTCAATAACAGATGGGGGATAGACTCCCCCTTTCTTCTCTAATGGAGGTTACTGTTGCAATCAGGTTTAATGATTGTACATGGCAATCATCTTGAACAATTAAGAGCACTTGCTGTCAATTGGATGCGCGAACATCCATTACATCCACTAGATCCTGAAGTTATTTTAGTACAAAGTAACGGTATTGCCCAATGGCTAAAACTTGCACTAGCTGAAGATACCATTGATGATGGTTGCGGTATTGCGGCGGCGGTTAATATACAACTACCATCAAGATTCTTATGGCAAACCTATCGAAGTGTCCTTGGTGAGAAGGCTGTTGCGAAACAATCACCACTAGATAAAGCGCCACTGACATGGCGATTACTTAAGCTACTTCCACAATATATAAATCATCCACAATTCAGCGCACTAAAACAATTTCTAGAAGATGATACCGATCAGAGAAAACATTACCAACTCGCAGAACAACTAGCTGACTTATTCGACCAATACCAAGTATATCGTTCAGACTGGTTACAAGACTGGTTACAAGGCAAAGACCAATTAAAAAATGTTCACGGAAAACTAAATCCCATACCAGTCGAGCAGCTTTGGCAACCAACACTTTGGCGATTATTATTAGACGATTTAGGTGCAGAAATAATGCAAGGTAGTCGTGCGGGAGTGCACCAACAATTTATTAAGTATTGCCAGAGCCTCATAGGTGCACCATCTAACTTACCAAAACGTATCAGTGTATTTGGTATTTCAGCTTTACCTGCACAAATGGTAGAAGCATTAGCTATACTCGCAAAGTTTACTCAAGTTATTTTTTATGTCCATAACCCTTGCCAATATCACTGGCTTGATATTGTGGAAGGTAAACAATTATTGCGTCATGAATACCGACGCCAAAACAAAAAAGTTAACAAGCTGCAAATCCAAGACTTACACCAACACGGGCATCCATTATTAGCCGCGTGGGGTAAGCAAGGTCGCGACTATATTAATCTATTAGACCGTTATGACGACCCAGACAGCTATCAACAACAATTTGGCATTGTGAGTGGTGGGAAAATTGACTTATATGAAACACCTGATACCCAAACACTCTTAGGACAATTACAAGATGATATCCTTGAGTTACGCGCACTACCTGAAACTCGCGAAAAGTGGCAACCAATTAACCTTGAACAGGATAATTCAATTCGTTTTCATATTGCCCACAGCCCACAGCGAGAAATAGAGATCCTACACGATCAATTGCTTGATTTATTTAATCATGACAAATCGCTACGCCCACGCAACATTATCATTATGGTACCCAATATCGATCAATATACACCCTTTATTCAGGCTGTATTTGGTCAAATCAACAAACAAGATAAACGTTATATTCCTTTTACGCTATCAGATCGTGGTAAGCGAAATATAGAACCTTTACTCATTGCACTAGAATACCTATTAAAACTACCCGATAGCCGCTTTAATGTCACCGATATTTTAGATCTACTTGATGTCCCAGCGATCCGCCAGAAATTCAACTGGCAAGAGCAAGATCTACCAACACTCCATC
>CAYNAM010000184.1:0-3792 GCA_964395065.1 uncultured Ventosimonas sp. | reverse complement strand
CCCTAATTGTATCCAAATCATTATATAACAATAAATACAACTTGTTTTTATATATGAAAAGCACTCCCTTATAATTATCATTAATATACTTTAGAATTAAAAATTCATAGAATTAGCTTAGGATACTCAATGCTTGCTCATTAAGTATCACCTAAAGATTTTTCTAAATATAGAAAAGTCTGTTTAAATAATTAGCTATTAAAGAGTATTTATATGAAGTATGTTATTTTAGCAAGCCTTTTTGCTTTGCCTATTGTTAGCTATGCACAACAAAATAATGTGATTACCTTCAAAGGCCAAGTCGATGACGTAACATGTACTGTTACAGTTAATGGCACAGAATCTACACCTATTATTTTATTACAAACAGCAAAAACCTCCAATCTAGCCGCTGCTGGTAACACAGCAATGCCTACAGAATTCAATCTTCAACTAACCGATTGTGGCGCAGCAAAAACTGCAACAGCCCAATTAGTTGGTAACAATGTAACAACTAATGGAAACCTTAAAAATACGGGTACAGCAGCAAATGTATCTATTCAAATCTTAGATAAAGGTACACCTATCAAGTTCGTAGGCAATACAGCAGTTGAAGCAGGTAAAGATACAGCTTTAGCTAGCGGCTCTGGTACAATTCCTTTAGTCGCACAATACTATGCAGAAACCACTGGAGTGACCGCGGGTACAGTTCAAGCAACCATGCAATACGCTGTAACCTACAAGTAATAGTGGATATAACAGACTATTACTTATACCATTTAATAGTCTGTTAGCTAAAATTTTATCCATCCTACTACTTAATTAATTGAGATATAAAATGCATAGCAGTCGCTTCAAAAAACTTATCACATCAACCTTTCTTTTTACCAGTTTAATTTATAGTGCTTTTAGCTTTGCGACTGTCACTATGGTAGGTAATCGCATTATTTATCCTGCTAATGCAAAAGAGAGAATGTTACAGTTTTCAAACCCTGATAACATCCCCTATATGATTCAAGTATGGACTGATATTAATAATCCTAACTCCAGACCAGAAACAGCTGATGGTCCATTTATTACAATACCACAGCTATTTCGAATTGAATCCAATCAAGGCCAAGTTGTTCGGCTAATGTTAAATAACCAAAAAGCCCTACCTTCTGACAAAGAGTCTCTTTTTTACTTTAACTTTTTACAAGTCCCTGCACTGGACTCATCTCAAAAAGAACAAAATAAAATTGTTTTACTGGTTACAAGTCGTTTAAAAATTTTTTATCGTCCCAATAATTTAAATATTGCCCCTGAAGAAATATCAGAAAAAATTAAATTTAAAATCAATGGTAATAAACTAGAGGCAATCAATGATAGCCCATACTATGCCACATTTGATAAAGTAGAGATTCTTGATGCTAACAAAAAACTCATTACCACAATCAAAGATCCCTCGATGATAGCCCCTTTTTCAAAGGATATATGGCCAGCTAACTCCAGCATAATAAAAGCAGCAACTGTTAACTATTCTCTTATCAATGATTTTGGCGTTTCTATTAATTATCAATTTTCTCTTTAATGATAGTTAACGATGCAGAGCTTCTTTAAAGTAAAACACTATAAAACACTTTATCCCGCATTATCTATTTCAGTGTTTTTTATAGTTTATAGCTCCTCGCTACTAGCGGGAGAAAGTAGTGTATCATCTGCTAAAAGTTATTCTTTTGATGACTCATTGCTTAAAGGATCATCATTCAATCTAGGTAATTTAGAAACTTTTAACCAAGGGACAAAAGTCGAACCTGGTAACTATAAAGTTGATCTTTATATCAATAGCTCCTTTATAAAATCCACTGAAATTACTTTTATAAAGAACCTATCAACAAACACAGTGGAACCTTGCTTCTCATTAGATGAATTATTAGCATTGGGTATTAAACGATCATCGATCAAAATTCCTCCAAATGCAAACAAACTAAACTGTTTAACTCTTGATTCTGTTTTAAAGGGAGCAACTTCTAGTTTTATTTATTCAGAATTTAAATTGCAATTAAATATACCACAAATTTTGATGAATAATTTACCCCGTGGGTATGTCAGCTCAGAAGCCTTAGATGAAGGCATTCCTGTTATGTTCGTGAACTATAACGCAAATCAATATCATGTGGGTTATAAGGGTGATTCTAATATAAAAAGTGTTGACTCTACATACATCAACATGAATATTGGCGCTAATTTAGGTTTATGGCGATACAGGCAACAAACTTTTTTTACAAAACAAAGTCATGTAGGTAGTGATATAAAAACAACCAACCGCTATGTTCAACGCGCGATATTACCCTTACAAAGCGAGCTATTAATTGGCGAAAGTTTTACAACTGGTCAATATTTCTCAGGTATTGGCTTTAAGGGCATCTCCTTAAAATCTGATGACAGAATGTTGCCAGACTCCCAGCGCGGCTTTGCACCAACAATAAGAGGCATTGCAAAAACAAATGCAAATGTTGTTATTCGACAAGGTGGCAATATCATTTACCAGCTGACCGTACCCCCAGGCCCCTTTGAAATCAATGATCTCTACGCTACAAATTATGCGGGTGATTTAAATGTAACGGTGAATGAGGCAGATGGAAGTGTTAGCAACTTTACTGTTCCCTACTCTGCCGTACCAGACTCCTTAAGACCCGGTGTTAGCCGTTATGATATAACCCTTGGGCAAACTCGTTATGTAGGAGACAATGATAAATTTGTTGATGCCACCTATAGACATGGTATTAATAATAGTATTACTTTAAATACAGGCTTTAGAGCAGCTGATGGTTATCAAGCAGTATTACTTGGTGGCGTTTATGCCAATAACCTAGGTGCATTTGGTGCAACAACGACATTCTCCCGCGCTAAAATATTCGGAAAAACAGAAACAGGCTGGATGTCTCGTCTGTCTTATAGCCGTACATTTGATCCAACCAACACAACACTGACGATTGCTAACTATCGTTATTCCACATCAGGATACCGTGATTTAAATGATGCATTAGGTTTAAAGGAGGCCGCTAAAAAAAAACGTGAATGGAGCTCTTCTACCTTTATGCAGCGATCTCGTTTTGATATTTCAATTAATCAAAGCTTAGGAAGCTACGGTAGTTTGTTTATTAACGGCGCTATTCAAGATTACTACGGTGACCGTAAACACGATAAACAATTACAAGCCAGTTATTCTAAATCATTCAATAATGGTCTAGCTATCAACTTATCTGTTACGCGTAGCCAGTATGGCTCTTATAATACTGGCGTAAGCTATCTCGATGATTTCAATATTTATCAACAATACAACATGCCTAAACAATCCCAAACCACCACGATGCTCACATTATCGATGCCTCTAGGTTATGGAAAAAATGCCCCCTCATTAAGCACATCAATAACGAAAGACTCAGAGTCTGGTGTTGACTTCCAAACCTCTTTGAATGGTACATTGGGAGAAAGACAAAACTCCAGTTATGGCATAAGTTACTCAACCAACGATAGAGATCATATTGACACATGGAATGCTTCTCTCCAAACGCGCCTACCTATTGCTACCGCCTCACTGTCAGCGGCTAACTCAGATAATTACTGGCAAATTTCTCAAAGTTTACAAGGATCTGTTGTGCTACATGAACACGGAGTTACTTTAGGACCTTATTTAGGTGAAACATTTGGCATTATTGAAGCAAAAGGTGCTGAGGGTGCTGAAGTTATTGGTGGGCAAGGTGCAAAAGTTAATCGATTTGGTTATGCGTTGATTCCTTACTTAGCGCCTTATCGATATAATAGTGTTTT
>CAYNAM010000183.1:0-3857 GCA_964395065.1 uncultured Ventosimonas sp. | reverse complement strand
TTCAGATTATCTGAAACTTGCTGTAATTGCCTCAGAAGATCAAAACTTTCCTACTCATCATGGCTTTGATTTTGATGCCATTCAGCAGGCATTACAGCATAATGCAAAAGGGGGGAGTTTACGGGGAGCAAGTACGATTAGCCAACAGGTAGCTAAAAATATTTTTTTGTGGTCAGGACGTAGCTGGTTACGCAAAGGTGTTGAGGTTTGGTTTACAGCATGGCTAGAAGTGCTGTGGGGTAAAGAGCGTGTTTTAGAAATCTATTTAAATAGTGCGGAGTGGGGTGAAGGTATTTTTGGCGCTGAGGCGGCAGCTCAGTATTATTTCCATGTGCCCGCTAAAAACCTAACCAAAGAGCAGGCCAGTTTATTAGCGGCTGTATTACCCAATCCACGAGTTTGGAACCCTGCAAAGCCTACAGCTTATATTCGGTCACGGTCTATATTTATTCGCAAACAAATGGATAATTTAGGTGGTGTGAGTTTCTTGAAGAAATTAGCGTGTAGTGACTGTAAGTAATATCCCCTAACTTATTTTAGGGGATGGTGTCGTTTTTAATTAGTATTTTTAGGCCTTGAAATAGTGAGCATCACGATCACACCTAATAACGCAAGAATGGATATGCAATACCACGCTGGGTCAGTTGATTGTGTTGTTTCTTTTATCCAACCCACAAAATAAGGGCTTACAAAACCAGCAATTTGACCGATGGAGTTGATGATGGCAAGGCCACAGGCTGTAGCCGAAGCGCTTAGGTAGTTGCTTGATAAAGGCCAGAAGAGTGCAAGTGATGATAAAAAGCCCATGGTCGCAATCACTAATCCTACCAGTGCAATGTTAGCGGATGAGCTAAAGGAGGCACTGATCATTAATCCAAAGAACCCCATTAACATGGGGATACCAAGATGCCAGCGGCGCTCATTATGTTTATCTGCTGATTTGCCCATAAATATCATAAAAACAGTGGCTGCAAAGTAAGGTATAGCGGTAATCCAACCCACAGCTGTCATATCGCCCCAGTTGGCAGATTTGATGACGGAGGGTAACCAAAAGTTAATGGCATAGGTTCCTACTTGGCAAGAAAAGTAAATAAAACCAAAAAGCCAGACCATTTTGTTTTTTACTACATCGATCATAGAGTCTGACTGAACCGCAGGTTTATTTCTTTCATCTTCGGCGAGATCGGCCAAAATTTTATCTTTTTGTTCTTGGGTCAACCAGTTAGCTTTTGCAACGTTATCATCTAAAATAAAATAGATACCAATCCCCAAGGCAACGGTGGGTAATCCCTCAATGATAAAGAGCCATTGCCAAGGTGCTAAGCCCCAAAGAGGATTTAGGGTGAACGTATCTAAAATCCAGCCTGATAGCGGCCCACCCACAACACCTGATAGAGGAATGGCTGACATAAACAGTGTCATGACGCGGCCACGCACCGAGTTAGGAAACCAATAAGTAAAATAAAGCACTAAACCTGGGAAAAACCCCGCCTCTGCCGCACCCGTAAAAAACCTTAAGATATAAAATGAGTTAGCAGAATGAACAAACATTAATGAAGTAGAGAGTGCTCCCCAAAGAATCATAATAATAGCAAGCCAGCGTTTTGCACCAAATTTCTGTATGGCGAGGTTGCTGGGTAAACCAAATGCAAGGTAACCAATGAAGAAGATGCCTGCTCCTAGTCCATAAGCAGTTTCACTCATTCCAATATCATCAAGCATTTGTAGTTTAGCAAATCCGACATTGACACGGTCTAGGTAATTAAATAAGTAACAGACAAAAATATAAGGAATCATGCGTAACATGATTTTGCCATAGAGCTTCTTTGTTGCTAACTGATCCATACCCTCTCCGTTTGATTAAGCGGCTATAAGTTTAAATACATTAAATAAGTTTTAGTTGATTGTGTTGTGTGATGCGTTAATGTTAGTTTTTTACAAAATATTTTCATACCATGTAGATCTAATCATAACGTTCTGTTTATTCTTCAAATTGTTTAAGATCAATCATAGTGAAAAGTAACAATAAAAAAGTAAAAGCAGTTTATTAAAGGGTGTTTATTCAATATTTTTTATTGTTCAATATGGAATGAGTTTAGTTATCGATAGGCTTATTGGGTGTTAGCAGGATTAACATTTGTTTTAATCTAGGACCACTGTTTCTAGTTCTTTGCCGTTAGTGTTTGTTTTTTAAGAAAAAATAAAAGGGCAGTGCTATTAAAGGATCTCTTTTTATTATCTCTTAGTGCTAACGTCTTTATTTTTTGGGGGCTACATCATGATAGAGATATTCTTACCTAAGTCAAAGTTGCTTTGACTTAGGTAGTTATGTATTTAAGAAAAACCGCTATTAATGACTGAATTTCTTTTTATAAATGTATCCCCAGCTCAAGCCGATGATAATAGACAGCAGTGAACCAAGTAAAACCCCCGCTTTAGCAGCGCCCAATAGCGTTTCATTGGTAAAGGCTAAATTAGCAATAAAGATCGACATGGTAAAACCAATACCACCCAGTAGTCCAATTAGTAAGATGCCTGCCAAGTTGATACCTTTTGGAAATTGGCAAATACCTAATTTCACCATAATAAAAGAGAACAAAAGAATACCAAGAGGCTTACCAATTAATAAAGCCACCATTACGCCGTACATAACGTGATGCGCTGAGGCTAAAGATAGGTCTAGATCACCCACTGTAATCCCCGCATTGGCTAGGGCGAATAGTGGCATAATGCCAAAGGTTACCCAAGGGTGAAGGGTCATGTTGATACGCGTTACAGGGGGAAGTAATTCACGCTGTACTTTCTGCAAGTGAAATGCAGAGTTAGTAATGACTTCGTGTTGATCTGTATTTTGGATTTTTTCAATGGCTTTACCCACTGCACTCACACAGGTTTCTCTGGAGAAATGAGTTACTACTGGGGTCATCAAGCCTAAGACAACGCCAGCCAACGTAGGGTGGGCGCCCGCAATGAATAAACCCGACCACAAAATAGCACCGGGGATTAGGTAGGCAAAGGCTGAGCGTAAACCTAACCATTGGAATAGTAAGACTAATAAAATACCGACCACAGCCAGTATTAAGCCTGTAGTATCAAAACCCCCTGAGTAGAAGAATGCAATAATAAGCACCGCGATAATATCGTCAATAATCGCTAAGGCTAATAAGAAAATGCGAATATTACTAGGAATGGATTTACCTAGAACTGCCAGCGCCCCTACGGCAAAAGCAATATCTGTGGCAGTAGGAACAGCCCAACCTTTTATTTGATCTGGGGAGTGATTTAATGAAAGATAAATTAGTGCTGGTGCTATAACTCCACCCAATGCAGCGGCTAGGGGTAAAATAGCCACACGTAAATTAGACAGTGCACCGTCGTATATTTCTTTTCTGATTTCCATCCCCACCACTAAGAAAAAGAAGGTCATTAAGACATCATTAATCCAAAAATGCAGAGATTGCGAGAAATGAAAGGAGCCGAGGGTAATACCTATAGGTGTATGCCATAGAGTATGGTAGCTGTCGGAGAAAGAAGAGTTAGCCCATACTAAAGCAATAATGGCAATAAAGAAAAGAATTAAACCGCCCACCGCTTCAATATGAAGAAAGTGGTTAATGGCATTAAATGAGCGTTGTGTTGCCGCGTGAAGTTTAGGTAAAGCAGGTTTTCTCATAGACGAAAGCTCCCGACGAAGCGGCCCGACTTCGTTTGGTAAACCTGTTTTACAACACTATTGTTGCAACACCCGATTTCCAATTATACAATAAATATAATAATATTTCTATTGTAAATGGTTGTACATAAGGCTGTAGGGCTTATGCGTTATTGACTATTTTTTTATATATTTTAATAGCGGC
>CAYNAM010000182.1:0-3905 GCA_964395065.1 uncultured Ventosimonas sp. | reverse complement strand
ACAAACAGTAGAACATCCCTTTGGTACGATTAAAATGTGGATGGGAGCAACCCATTTCCTAACACGTCGATTTAAAAACGTCAGTACAGAAATGAATTTACATGTACTGGCTTACAACTTTAAACGAATGCTCTCGATTTTTGGAGTTGAAACACTCCTACAAAAACTACAAGGATCTTGCAGCCAATAAAAGCTGCCGCCTCTCTCTTTTTTAAGCTACAAGAACCTAATATAACGCTTTTATAGTTCAATATATCAATAATTAACAACAATAAAATATTTTTACTATCAATCCATGAATTTCATAATGGTGCTACAGATAAATGATTGGTGCGTAAAACAAGAAATAAACGTCTAAATTGTTAACATTCCTAGTTTTCACACAGCCTGTGCCAATAGCAGACGTTTATAGTCCTCAATCAATTCTCAGTTTTAGTTATGGCTGATAATTTAGCATTGATAAAAATAACCAAAAATAGCTTAATATCTACTCCAGAAACGTTTATACACTGAGCCTCACTAAAGAATAATACCAGTAGTAATAAATCTATCCTCCCTTTCTTCGAAAACTCTTGTTTTAGCAAAAAGTAATCACTCACTGAGTTCGATTTAATAGATGTTGTATTTAAGAAGCTTTCTTAAATGCATGTTACTACCAACATTATCATTCTAATTAACTCATCAGTTGATCTTTCAGATCGGGAGGAAACTGCCATGTTCTCTCAAAAGAACAAACTAATGATAACCGTTGTGTTAGCCATCATTATGACTATTAACACGCTGATTATCGCCTTTTCAAGTAGCACACTCATTTCACATTAACACCAACCGCTTGCTCAGCTTAACCATTAAATAAAACAAGCGATTAGTAAATAATTTACAACATTAAAAAGGAAATATTTATGTTAAAAACGGATATTAAGTTATTAACAAAGTTCTGTCGAAAGCTTTTGTTTTCGTCACTTATTTTATCAACCCCCTTTGCATTAGCAGAAGACTTCACCATTGAGCGTTTAAGCTTATTTGTTTCAGATGGGGCAAACGTTTATGAAAGCAGGCCACTTAATACTGCTATCAATACACTACCCTCGAATATCAGTGTAGATTTTCAAACAAAAACAGATGCCAATGGCGATACTGTTTGGCAATGGAACTTAAAGAACACGTCTAAAGTTAACTATAACAACTTGCGCATCACAGGGTTAATTGATGTCGATCTTGATGCCCCTAGTAATACTTTTTTTAACGAATATGGCTCGTTGTTGGCTCTTAAGGCGCCAAGTGGTTATATAGCACCCGACAAATGGGAGATCAGTGAACCAGGTTATTTAAAAGGTGATCTTATCAAACGTGCCAGTCATGGTTCTTTAAAAAACACTTCAGCGTATGATAGCACCAACGCAATAGATGATCCTGCCATGGCACTATCAATTGATATTGGCAATTTAAGAGCTGGTCAAGAAGTTATTGCGGTTGCCACATTGGCAGGCAGCTCGACTATCGGTTTGACCCAACAAGACAGCATAACAACACCTAAAACGTTTTTTAACTTTTACGCAAAAAAAGGATTTTTTGATAGAGCTTACCCTGACATGGCACAAGGCGGGTTATTAACCACAGGCTCAGCTATTAAAGAGGGTAATGTGTGGGTATGGGGATTTAGAGGTTCATCCCAGCAGGGTAATGGAACGATGGTTGTTTCTAGCAATAAAGCTCCAGCCAAGGTAAATAGCCTAACCAACATTATTGGTCTAACAGGAGGCGCTTATCACTTAATTGCTTTAGATAATGACGGAAATGTCTATGGTTGGGGACAAAGTGGTTATGGTGAGACAGGTTGCAAGCCAACACAATCAATTTATGTATCGACCCCCTGTAATGTCATAAAGAATATTGTACAAATTGGCGCAGGCGAATATTTTTCAGTTGCATTAGATGTTGATGGAAAAGTTTGGACATGGGGACATAACTTATATGGGCAACTTGGTAATGGTGGAAATAAAAATAGTCAAACACCTATTGCTGTTGACTTAAAGGGTGAAAAAGCACGCTTAATTGGTGGGGCCTATGAGGGAGCTTTCGCGGTTACCGAGGAAGGCCATGTCTGGGCATGGGGTGACAATGAAGCCAGTGGGTTAGGTTTTCAAGGCACTAACTACGGTGTTCAACAAATCATTCGTACCCCTACTCGCGTGCCTAAGTTAGATCAATATGCTGATCGTATGACCTATATTGCCGGTGGCAATGGCTGGGGCGAAGCCTTACTAGACGATGGTACGGTTATTGGTTGGGGACTACATGCTGCACTCGGACAAGGAACGACTAAAACCAATATTAGCTCACCAGAACCTGTTGTTGTCATGAAAAATGTCGCTCAACTCTATGCTCGCTATGTTGGCTCTATCGCATTAACTGAAGATGGAAAAATCTATACTTGGGGACAAACCGGTGGCAGTGCTTTCCCAATGATTTATGGAGCGTCTCCTACCTTACGCACCCCGCATGCTAATGATCCAGTTGTTTCTGTGGGGGGGGGGAAAGAACATGTGTTCTATCAAACTGAAAGCGGCGCTACGTATGGCGTGGGCTATAACGACCTCTACAAAATCGATCAAACAAAATGCTGTGCGCCTATTATTAATTGGCCAGGTAAAGGCGTAACAATAGGAAAATAAACGATGAGGGCGTATTTAACCACATTAATAATTATAGACGATGCACCTTATTTACTGACTAACAAACTAACAAGGAATTTATTATGGAACTAAAAAATAGGCCTAATAAACATAGGCAACGAATTAAGAGAAACTTATTAGCTAGTTCAATTGCTTTAGCATTAGTTTCAAGCAATAGCTGGGCTATTTTTCAGAACGGCGATTTTGAGAATGGTGATTTTAGCCATTGGGATAAAATCCATGGGCTTAACTATGGACTTACGGGAAATGCACCTTATACAGGCAGCAATATTGTTATTTCAAATGGTTGGTCTGAAGTTTTAAGTGTTGTAGGCAATCAATATGATCCTCAAGCCCCTAATTTAATCTTGCCAAGACAAGGCAATTTCACTGCTAAAATTGCCTCTGAAAAACAAGGGCAAGGGATTAATGCCATTAGTCAACGCGATGTTATTACTGAGGATGACCGTGATCCTAGCGATGGTAAACTACATGTTCGCTTTACCTATGCAGCTGTTTTAGATGATGGTGGGCACAGTGGAAGAGATCAACCATTTTTTAACGTCGAATTAAAAGACTTAACCACTGGTAAAATAATCTATGAAGATTTTGCTTATGCCAACCAACCAGGGCGTAAGTTTTTTAAAACAGATTATAACGGTCGAAGATGGAATGCAACCGATTTTATTGATGTAGACATGGTAGTACCGGATGCATTGATCGGGCATGAAATAGAAGTGAGAGCATTGGCAGCCGGTTGTGCATATGTTTATCATCATGGTTATGTCTATGTTGACGCTTTTGGTGCCAATAAAATAAAGCCCCAACAAGGCTGCTTAAATAATGTAAAAGCGCGTGCTAAGCCAGGGCAAGTGCAAGTGACTTGGACAGATAATGGTGCGGATGCCTACCGTATTTATCGTTCTGAAAAATTAGAAGGACCTTATATTAGCTTAGGCGAAACAACCTCAAACTACTCCACATGGCTTGACAAAACTGTCGTGGAGGGGAAAGAGTATTTTTACAATGTACGACCAATAGACTCAGAAGGTTTAGAGTCTTGTGCATCTGGCTCAGTTGTTTCAGTTGTTCCATCGCCGATTGAAGCAGGAGAAACGACCAATAGACCACCTTATTTTGTCAGTGAGCCTAAAGCAGGTGGTGATATTAAAACAACTTATAGCTATCAAGCAGAAGCCTTAGATGCTGATGGCGATGACTTAGTCTATA
>CAYNAM010000181.1:0-3936 GCA_964395065.1 uncultured Ventosimonas sp. | reverse complement strand
CAATGTGCTTGTGTAGCACCAGCTTAGTAGGTCGTTAATTTATTTTAAAGTGTTTGGGTTTAAAAGCGGTTTCAAGTGTTTTCATAATAACAAAGCAGTATTACAAGGAGGATGTATGCAGAAAAGAGTAACGGTATTAGCTAGTCCAGAGGAAGCATTAGTTATTGACAAGCGCGTGGATCGAGAAGCTATGATAGATGCTATTACGGCAATTAGTGATAGAACAGAGGCTATTTGTGACTTATTAGTAGGCAGTATTCAATGTGATCTTATTAAAAGTCATTCTTTGTGTAATGTAATATGGCAATTACAAGCAAACATGGATTATTTAACATTATTTGTTAATTGTTATCTTAAACAAAAGCATCGGTTATGTGCCAGTTTGATTGATTTTGCTAGAAAAAAAGCGACTGAAATTATTATGTCACATAGTTCTAGTAATATTGCAGGAAAGTCGTTTGAAGAGGTGGTTGAGGGTATTTTAACTATTAAGCAATATATTAAAGCTGTTACTAGTATTGCTTGTTATCAAGAATCATTGTGATTATTTTTTAGGATGGAGTTAGTCATTGATGGTATTTTAGGTGATAATAGGTGAAGTATGATTTTTTAAACATTAGATACAGATGAAAATCGAAGGTTAATTTTGAATTGGCAATTATTATTATCTCCTGAGCGTCTAGGGAAGACGGTGTTAAGTCCTGATGAATTAGGACGTAGCCCCTTTCATAAGGATTATGACCGTGTTATTTTTTCTGGTGCTTTCCGTCGTTTGGGGCGTAAAACACAAGTACATCCTGTTTCGAGTAATGATCTTATACATACCCGTCTTACTCATAGTCTAGAGGTTGCTTCCGTTGGACGCTCATTGGGAATTTTGGTGGGTGAGTTGTTACGAGATGAATTGCCTCATTGGTGTTTACCTGTTGATCTTGGTGTTATCGTGCAGTCGGCTTGTCTTGCTCATGATATAGGTAATCCTCCCTTTGGTCATTCTGGGGAGGATGCTTTCCGTTACTGGTTTTTACAGGCTGCCGGTAAAGGATGGTTTGATGAAATGACTGATAGTGAGTTGGCAGATTTTCTGAATTTTGAAGGTAATGCACAGGGCTTACGTATTTTAACGCAATTGGAATACCACCAGTATGAGGGGGGAATGCGTTTGACTTATGCTACGCTAGGTAGCTATCTAAAATACCCTTGGACATCTCGCTATGCACAAGCAGAAGGTTATAAAAAATGTAAATTTGGTTGTTACCAAAGTGAACTACCGCTGTTGGAGCAAGTTGCTACTAAACTAGGGTTACCCCAAGTCGATGTAGAGCGGTGGCAACGTCATCCGTTAGTGTATTTATTGGAGGTGGCGGATGATATCTGTTACGGCTTAATTGATTTAGAAGACGGTATAGAAATGGATTTATTGTCTTATGAAGAGGTTGAGTCATTATTGCTTGATTTGGTGGGTGTAAAAACACCCAAGTTAATGGAGCAATTAAAGACTATTAGTAGTCCCCGTCGTAAACTTGCTATTTTACGTGGTAAGGCAATCCACCATTTAACGAATGCTGCTGCTGAGGCTTTTGTTAGCCAACAAGCGGCACTATTAGAAGGTAAGTTGGTAGGTGATTTAGCAGAGTACATGGATAGCGCCAGTAAAGAATGTATTTTGAAAGCTAAAAAAATAGCCCGTGAAAAGATCTTTCAAGATAAGCAAAAAACATTACATGAAATCGGTGCATATACCACCCTTGAGATTTTATTAAATAATTTTTGTGGAGCCGCTATTGAACTTCATAATAAAGGAACACTGTCTTTTAAAAATAAACGTATTTTTGATTTATTAGGGCATGATGTACCAACAGAAGATTGGTCTTTATACCAGTCAGTCATGCGAATGATCGATTTTATTTCAGGGATGACTGATAACTATGCAACAGAGATGGCTAAGGAAATGACTGGTCGCTCTAGTCCTGTATAAGGTTTTATAGCAAGTTTAGTCTGTGTGCCGAAAGACTATTAATCTATTAGTATAAAAATTTGCTATACTGATCAATATAATATGGCATATAAAATTTTAATAAAAATTAAATTTGGGAAAAATAAACTATGCAAGAACGTGAGCATTTATTAGATAAGATTCAAATGCTAATTGAAGAGAATGATGGTGAATTACCCCTTGTAACGCTAGATGATTTTTTTCAAGGCAATACGGATGATGGAAGTCTTGGCACTGGAACACGTAAAAAAGATGATCTGCATATCAGTGAGATCTATAAAAAATTAAAACAAATCGAAAAACTCCCTAATGTTTGTACTGTATTGGTTGAGATCCATGATGATTGGGAGATGTCTATTAATAATGCAGAAATATGGCCAGCGTCTGAAAGTATTTATATTTATACAATGGCGCCCATAAAAGTTGTTAGGCAATGGATTATTGGCTTACCTTGCGAAGCTTATGAGGGTTGGATTGACTCAATGCCTCTTTCGGCACCCTCTGTTCCTCCTGGGTATTTTGTTTATACACTACGTTGGAACTAAAAAGCCATTTAAATGGCCTTTTAGTTATTTCTTAAAATGATTAATCGCTGTTTTTAGAGCACTTTCAACATCGGGTAAAAAAGCAGTAATAATACCTAGAAGCGGGAGAAAAGAGCAAAACTTAAAGATATATTCTAGGCTTGTTTTGTCGGCAGCATAACCTAAAATTGCAGCAGCAATACCGCTCATACCAAACATGAATCCAAAGAATAAGCCGGCAATCATACCTACTCTGCCGGGAATTAGTTCTTGTGCATACACTACAATAGCAGCAAAAGCGGAAGAGAGAATTAAGCCAATACAAACACTAAATATGGCTGTCCAGAATAAGTTGGCGTAAGGTAAGGCTAGCGTGAATGGAGCTGCTCCTAAAATAGAAAACCATATAACGTATTTACGTCCGATACGATCGCCAATAGGACCACCTAAAAAAGTACCCAATGCTACAGAAGATAAAAATAAAAATAAAAATAAAACAGCCGTACTGTTTTGTAAATGGAACTTTTCAATTAAATAAAATGAGTAATAGTTAGTAATACTGGCCATATAGAAGTATTTAGAAAAAATCAAAATACCTAAAATAGCTAATGCTAGAGTGGTTTTTTGTTTACTAAAGGGAAGTTCTAAGTCCACGGGTGTGCGTTTAACGCTAGCTTTTAAATGAGTTGTACACCATGCACTGATTCGACTCAGGAGCATAATTCCAATAAATCCAATAACAACAAACCATAAAATATAAATTTGTTTGTTATAGTGTAATACGACTAAACTCACCAATAATGGTCCTAATGATGAGCCTATATTGCCTCCAACCTGAAAAGTAGATTGTGCAAGGCCAAAACGGCCGCCTGATGCACTACGAGCAACACGAGAGCCCTCAGGGTGGAAGGTTGATGATCCAACACCTAAAAGTCCTGCGGAGACTAATAGCAACGGAAAACTATTGGCTAGAGCAAGCATTACAAGTCCAAGGGTGGTTGCAGCCATGCCTAAGGGAAGTAAATAAGGTTTTGGGTGTTTATCTGTGTATAAACCAATGGCAGGTTGTAATATTGAGGCTGTTATTTGATATACCAGCGTAATGCAACCAACCTGCGCTAGAGAAAGTGCAAATTTCTGCTCTAATAAAGGGTAAGTGGCTGTTAGCATTGATTGAATAAGGTCATTGACTAGATGTGCACCAGCGACCATCAGCATAATGTTGATGTATAGTTTATTATTATTTGTTTGTTGAGAGTTCATAATATTTACTAGTCTTAGTATCAGTGGGGATTAATAATTATTTATTCCTATCATACATAACTCTTAACAAAATAAAAAATGATATTGTTAGTTTGTTATGTATTGATAAGTATAAGCTTATGAATATACTAGGATAATAGGGATATTTTATAG
>CAYNAM010000180.1:0-3981 GCA_964395065.1 uncultured Ventosimonas sp. | reverse complement strand
AAAATAAACAGTAAAGACTTGACTTATTAACATCGCCTGAAAAAACAGGCTTTGCTCTGTCAATATTTTTTAATTTTATTTAATAAAACATAACTTATTGATTTTAAATAACTTTAAAGCAATTTAAAAAATAAACAATCTGTCTACAAGGTAGTTATTCTCGCCCCTTGCGTGATTTTTTAAACTGTTATCAACAAAGTTATCCACAGTTTTTGTGGATAACTTAACAAGGTGTTTATTGATTGAAAATTTGATTGATCCCCCCCTGGCTAAGCGCCGTTATTTATTACATAATCTACCTGCTGAGCCTCTGTTGGTAGTGGTAGTTCCCATTTATTAAGCATCGCCTGTATTTTTTTGTTGGTTAAGGTGGTATCTCGTTGCTTATTACGGGCATAAAGCTCTTTTTCTGGTTGCTCTAAATAAACAATACGTACCTTAGCATGATAAGCGTACAGTAGATCTATTGCTTTTGTTCGCATCTCACGGCTTAGATGCGTTGCATTCCAAATAAAAGGCTGTTTAGTTCTTAGCCATGCTTTTACATTGTCTAAGACAGAATGTGCAACCATCCCCTCATTCTGCCCATAGCGCAACTTTAAGCGTTGGCGTGCATCATCATAAGAGGCAATTACTGCGTTTGGATAATGCTGTGCAACCCAATGATTTTTGCCACTAGCAGGTAAACCTGAGAGTAAAATAACCTCAGAACCTTGCTCAGGATAAAGGCTGTAATCAAGTGCTACATTAGAACCTCGCAAATACTGTATTCGTGTATAAGCATCCGCAAAGGGTTTTGCTTGATAAAGGCATTGTTGCTCTAACGCAAACTCCTTAAATAGTTCAACCTCATCTAAAACAGACTGCTTAGCCTCACAAATACGACCTTGTATATCTGCTTTAGCCATGCAACAAAGCATCCATACCGGCAACTCCCACGAGAGTTTATGCACCAAAAATTCAGGTGAATAATTTGTCTTTAGTTCTCTTAATGCATAAAAGGGTATTTGATGCACGCTGATAATACGACAAATTTGTTCACGTAACTCAAAAGGGATAGCCATGCGCCACAATAAAATACGGCTTTTGATAGCGCCTTTGCGTGAATGCCCGGGCTGCCCTATTTTACCTGTTAGCTCGTCAATGACGGTTGTTTCTGGCTTGGCAATATCATGCAATAGTGCTGCCATAAATAACACAAAACGTTGCTCAGCCGTTGCTTGACGATACTCATCTTGCTCTAGTAGTGCATTGATCACCATTTGAGTATGCACCCAAACATTCCCTTCTTTATGGTAATAAGGGTCTTGCGGAGTGTTTGCAAGCTCAACTAGGGCAGGGATAGCCTCTAACCAAGGCTTAAAATCTCCCGTTTGCTCTGTATGCATTACTAATTTTAATGTCTCATGATATTCCATGCTATTACTCTCCCACTTTCTCTTTTGACCAATTAACCAAGAGCTTAGGGGCAAAAATATCCACATGCGCGGCTAATTGGTTGGGTATAAAGGGCTGCTCTGAATGATGCTGTTTTGCATCCAATATACTTTGTACAAAGTCAGCCCTAACCCATTTTAGCCTGCCCGTGGTTTGGTTGAGAGTCTCTAACTTAAGATAAAGTCCCTCCATTAAATCTGACTGGTCACACTGTTGCCAGGCACGAGAAAAATCAAGCTGTTCGCGCTGTACTACCTGTTCAAAACGTTGTCTCCAGTATGGTGTTTTAGCTAACGAGTGTTGCACTAACGCTATTAACTCTTGCTGTTTAATGGGTACCTCTCCTGCATAGAGAACGGGTACAGAGAGTACAGGGCCATCTTTCAATAAAGCATGTCGCTTAAGTGTTGATAAAAAACACTGTTCACCCCTATCCCATATATCAAACTCACAAAAATAATGTGGTAGTTGATCATAAAAAATAGAGTGTTTTTTGTGCAACCATTCGCCATATAGAATATAGCGGTTTTCTAATCGATCAAATAACCAATCCTCATGAGCTACAGCCCATTGTTTTAATAAATTAAATTGTCTCTCACGAGCGCCGCCTAAGAGGTAGTGTCCTCGTGATTGAAGTAATAGCTCGCCAGTATCAGAAAAACTAATCGCACAATTAGCGCCATCTAATTTTTCTTCAACGACAATATATTGTCCTACCAACTGCTGATAGGCTACTTGCCCTTCTTCTGTATCCCCTTCTTGCAGGCGCGAGCCTTGTAAGTGGGGTGTTCTTGGGTATTTGACAAGCTGTCTGTTTTGAATAGGAATATCCATTGTTATTCTCCTAAAGGAATTAAGGAAAACCAACAACAGCGAATAGATCTATAGATAAGGTAACGGGATACTCAACAAGGAGTAGAGAAAATTTCTTATAGAATTAAGCCGTCATTGGCATTAAGAAAAATAGTTAGCTACAGGCATTTCATCACCTTCTAAGGTTAATGTGTTATAAAGACGGCGCTATTATTAAGAGATACCCTATAAGTGTCAATTAAGGATTATTTAAAATAACGCCCATTCAGCAGGTGTTAAGCAAACGGTACTCAGATTCATCACTGCCAAACTTAAAAAGTCTTAACTATCTACTCTATAAATAAGCAGTATTTTGCAAGGTCAGCCGCTTTTTTGCTTGCTCAATATAATGATTCACCGCTTGTTTTATCTGCTCAGGCTTTAAGTGCTTACCTTGTATCGCAAAACTGCCGATATAGACCATCGGTCTTAACTCAAACAGGCCATCACGCTCCATTACCATTGGGCCACCTAGGCGATGTTTTAATAACAGATCCGTTTCTTCACACTCTACCTTAATAATTAATGTTCCCATAACATCTTGCTTATAATCAAAAGCAACAATGCTCTCCACAGAAATAGGCTTAATGACATTTTTAACTGTCATCTGAGCACCATCAAACACCACAACAGGAACTAAATAGGCACACCAGTACTTAACCACAAAATAGCCATCAAATACTGTCATCAAAAAGAAAAAAAGAGCAAACTCCCAACCAGTTTTCCCAGAAAAATAACCAAATAAAAAGAAGCTCGTAAAACAAAACGTGACCAAAGCTAAAAATAATGCTTTATAACGGCTCGATCGAGCCACCACAATAACTAACGGCTTAAGATCTTCAGCCGTATGATTGTTACCAATTATTAAACTATTTTCACTCAACACGTTACTCCCAAGACAATATCCCTAACCTAAAAAAGATACTATATAAATAAAAAAAGCAAGACCAAAATATCAAAAAAATAAACAGTAAAGACTTGACTTATTAACATCGCCTGAAAAAACAGGCTTTGCCCTGTCAATATTTTTTAATTTTATTTAACCAATCATAACTTATTGATTTTAAACGACTTTAAATCAATTTAAAAAATAAACAATCTGTCTATAAGGTAGTTATTCTCGTGCTTTGCATGATTTTTCAAACTGTTATCAACAAAGTTATCCACAGATTTTGTGGATAATTTATCTCGGCTCATGCAATCCTATACTTACCAATAACTAACACAATATAATGAGGGCTAAAAATACAAATACAGCCACTAAACAGATAATTTACACCTAGTAAGATAACTACAAACTCACCAACTATTAAGCTAGAATTCATTCATCTTTATGATAACCTAATTAAAATTGGGCAACCAAAAACTTATCGCACTATTTCTAGTCAAACAATCGCACTATTATAAAGACTATTATGTTTAAACAACCAAAATAAAAGATTACAAACGGATGAACAATGAAATTTAGAAAGGATATAAATGGATTAAGAGCCATAGCAGTTATTGCTGTAGTACTTTTCCACTTTAAAATTTACGGCTTTTCTGGTGGATTTGCAGGCGTAGATATTTTCTTTGTGATTTCGGGCTACTTAATGACGGGTATCATATTTACCAAGCTCGATCGTCACCAATTCTCAATCATTGAATTTTACTTACACAGAGCGCGCCGTATCATTCCTGCACTGGCAGTTC
>CAYNAM010000179.1:0-4058 GCA_964395065.1 uncultured Ventosimonas sp. | reverse complement strand
TGCATTTGAGAGAGAATAAATAAAGGTTTATTGTTCGTGTTAATCACCCTATAATGCAAAGATTTGTGATTGATGGATAGAAATGGATGAAGTCTCTAATATATGTACATGGTTTTAATAGTTCTGCAAAAAGTGCTAAAGCACAAGTACTTAAGAGTATAATGTTAGAGTTAGGAGGTATTGCTCGTTTTAGAGCGCCTAATTTATTGGTTTATCCCTCACAAGCTATTGTACAGCTGGAAACCTTAATTATTCAGTTGGATTCCCCCATATTAGTTGGCAGTTCGCTAGGTGGATATTATGCGACTTATTTGGCAGAAAAATTTAATTTAAAGGCGTTATTGGTTAATCCTGTTGTACTACCACATAAGTTACAGGGTAAAGCCTATATTGATGGGCAAGATTGGCATAATGAACCGCTTTGCTCTGTTGATTCCTTTAGTAAAATATTAATAGATGCTTATGGCGTACAAGAAGAGGATGACTCATTTGCTGAGGATTATATTAATGAGTTAGCCAGCTTAGAAGTTGCCCCTCCAACGGATAAAGAACGTTATAAAGTTTGGCTTAAAAAAGGTGATAATGTATTAGATTACCGCTTTGCCAGAGATTGGTATAAAGATTGTGATGTGACAGTAGAGTCTGGAGGTGACCACAGTTTTACTGATTTTAGCGATCACTTTATAAAAGTATTGGACTGGGCAGAGTTAACCAAGTAGATTTATAAAGAGAGTTTATGGCAAATACAACATATACAGCAGAAGCAATTGAGGTCTTATCAGGGCTAGATCCTGTTCGTAAACGCCCCGGTATGTATACAGATACTACCCGTCCTAATCACTTGGCTCAAGAGGTGATTGATAACAGTGTTGATGAAGCATTAGCTGGGTTTGCTAAGCATATTCGGGTTATTTTACATACGGACCAGTCATTAGAAGTTGTAGATGATGGGCGTGGTATGCCTGTTGATATTCATCCTGAACAGGGGATTTCAGGTGTTGAGTTAATCTTAACCAAACTCCATGCAGGTGGTAAGTTTTCTAATAAAAATTACCAGTTTTCTGGTGGTTTGCATGGTGTTGGTATATCGGTTGTTAATGCCTTGTCTGATCGTTTGGAAGTGTATGTTAAACGTGAGGGTAATGAGTACCGGATGGTGTTTGAAAACGGCTATAAAGCTTCAGAATTAGAGGTCGTTGGGACAACAGGTAAACGTAACTCAGGAACCAGTGTCCGCTTTTGGCCTAATGCCAGCTATTTTGACTCGCCCAAGTTCTCATTATCACGACTAAAACACCTTTTAAAAGCCAAAGCCGTTTTATGCCCGGGGCTTGTGATCAGCTTTGATGATTTAAATACAGAAGAACATATAGAATGGCATTATGAAAACGGCTTGCGCTCTTACTTATCGGAAGCCATGCAAGGGTTTGAGTGTTTACCTGAAATCCCTTTTATGGGAGGCATTACAGGCGAAAAAGAAGCTGTTGAGTGGGCAGTGCTTTGGTTACCTGAGGGCGGTGAGTTGTTACAAGAAAGCTATGTTAACTTAATTCCAACCCCCCTTGGTGGTACGCATGTGAATGGTCTGCGTCAAGGTTTGTTAGATGCTATGCGTGAATTTTGTGAATTTCGTAATTTACTGCCTAAAAACTTAAAATTATCGGCCGAAGATATTTGGGAAAAAATCAGTTTTGTATTGTCGATGAAAATGCAAGATCCTCAATTCTCAGGGCAAACGAAAGAGCGGTTATCTTCCCGTGAGGCATCAGCTTTTATTACGGGTGTTGTTAAAGATGCTTTTAGCTTGTGGTTAAACTCCAACCCAGAAATTGGTAACCAACTGGCTGAGTTCGCCATTGGTAATGCAACAAAGCGTTTAAATGCTGGTAAAAAAGTTGCACGTAAAAAAGTAACCCAAGGCCCTGCATTACCTGGGAAGTTATCTGATTGTGCCACACAAGATGCTAGCCGCTCAGAATTGTTTCTAGTAGAGGGTGATTCGGCGGGTGGTTCTGCTAAGCAGGCGAGAGATAAAGACTTCCAAGCGATTATGCCACTGCGTGGGAAAATTTTAAATACGTGGGAAGTTGATGGTAGCCAAGTATTAGCCTCGCAAGAAGTGCATAATATTGCAGTGGCAATCGGGATGGACCCAGACTCGAATGATTTAACTCAGTTACGCTACAATAAAATTTGTATTTTAGCGGATGCTGACTCGGATGGCTTACACATTGCAACGCTACTTTGCGCACTCTTTTTACAGCATTTTAGACCTTTAGTAGAAGCAGGGCATGTTTATGTGGCTATGCCACCTTTGTATCGTATTGACATTGGTAAAGAAATTTTTTATGCCTTAGATGAAAGCGAAAAAGAAGGTATTTTAAACCGTATTGCTGCTGAAAAGAAAAGAGGCAAAGTACAGGTGACCCGTTTTAAAGGATTGGGTGAGATGAATCCTTCACAGCTACGTGTCACGACGATGGATCCAAATACTCGACGCTTAGTTCAGTTAACCTTAGATCATGCTGAGGAAACGTGTGAAATGATGGATATGCTACTCGCTAAAAAACGTTCCGCAGATCGTAAGCAGTGGCTAGAGGATAAAGGCAACCTGGCTGAGGTGTTAATTTAAATGTTACGCAGCTGTTTAGTATTTCTCTTAGTCGAGGGAGTGTATTAAATGACGGAGCAAAATCCACAACCTGCCGGTAAAAAAGCAGGTAAAACCATGATGATTATTGCGTGGCTATTAGGTATGCTACTTGCAGTAAAATTTTTTGCGGGTTGGGAAGAGAAAAAAGCAAACCCTAACCAAGCCCCACAGTCCAGCTATGGTTCAAACTATGTAGAAGTTGTGTTAGACAGTGGTCGTGGAGGTCATTATACGGCAAGCGGCCTCATCAATGGGCATAAGGTTAATTTCATGGTCGATACGGGCGCCACCAGTGTGGCCTTATCAGAGCGTTTAGCCAATCAATTAAATGTAAAAAAATTAATACCAATTGATTTATCAACAGCCAATGGCGTGGTAAGAGGTTGGGCAACGAAGTTAGATACCGTTAGTTTAGGTGCAATTGAGCTACATAATGTCTCCGCGACCATTACCCCTAATATGGATGATGATGTTTTGCTAGGAATGAGCTTTTTAAGGACTTTAGACTTCGTCCACCGTAACAATCAATTGATATTACGCCAGTATAAGAGTAATCAGTAATGAGTGAAACAGTTAATATGAGTTTAGATGGCGTTGAGCGCCAATCACTGCGTACATTTACAGAGCAGGCGTATTTAAACTATTCTATGTACGTAATCATGGATCGCGCTTTGCCACACATTGGTGATGGTCTAAAGCCCGTACAGCGACGTATTGTTTATGCGATGAGTGAGTTAGGCTTATCGGCTGATTCAAAACATAAAAAATCAGCCCGTACCGTAGGGGATGTGTTAGGTAAATATCACCCTCATGGTGATAGTGCTTGTTATGAAGCCATGGTGTTAATGGCTCAGCCTTTCTCTTACCGTTATCCTTTGGTCGATGGACAAGGTAACTGGGGGGCACCTGATGATCCTAAGTCTTTCGCCGCTATGCGTTATACTGAAGCAAGATTATCACGTTATGCCGAAGTACTTTTATCTGAGCTTGGGCAAGGTACTATTGATTGGCAGCCTAATTTTGATGGTACATTGGATGAACCTGTTACATTACCTGCTCGTCTCCCTAATCTATTACTTAATGGTACAACAGGGATTGCGGTGGGTATGGCGACCGATATTCCACCCCATAATCTAAGAGAAGTGGCTAATGCTTGTGTCCATTTGATTGACTACCCTCAGTCTACGCTAAATGAAGTATGCAGTTATATTCAGGGGCCGGACTTTCCTACTGAAGCTGAAATTATCACCCCGAAAGCTGATTTATTAAGTATTTATGAAACAGGGCGTGGTTCAGTTAAAATGCGAGCTGTCTATCAGGTCGAGGATGGTGATGTGGTGATTACGGCATTACCACACCAAGTATCAGGAGCAAAGGTCCTGGAGCAGATAGCCTCGCAGATGCA
>CAYNAM010000178.1:0-4089 GCA_964395065.1 uncultured Ventosimonas sp. | reverse complement strand
GACATTACGGCTAAACCCTAAATGATCACGCAACGCAAATAAATCTTCTTTCGATGCATCACAGGGTGTGTATTTACGCTCTGGTGCGTATGGAAATTTATTCTGTGGACCAAATACATGACAGTGTGCGTCTACCGCCCCATTAGGCAGTTTAAAACGGGGTTTACTTGGGTTCTCATAAAAAGGTAACCAGCCTTTTGTTACTTCTGCATGTTCCATACTTACCCCCCCTAGTCAATGTATTTCAAACCCGCTTTCGCTAGAGGTTCGCGCATTTTGTAATAATCTAAACCTAATGTGCCGTTGGCAAATAGTTGACGTTTATCATCCTCATTTTCAGAGCGCTTTTGGGTGGCAATTGCCACATCCATCGCTTTAGCAGCTGGTACAACAACAACGCCATCAACATCAGCCACTACCACATCCCCCGGTTCAACCAACATGCCAGCACAAATCACTGGGATGTTGACTGAGCCCAAGGTTGCTTTGATCGTGCCTTTACCGTGGATTGCTTTACTAAACACAGGAAACTGCATGTCTGTTAAATCCATGACATCGCGAACACCACCATCAATAATAAGCCCTTTAGCGCCCTGAGCACGAAACGAAGTCGCTAACAAGTCACCAAAAAAACCATCTGCATTATCGGTTGTACAAGCGGCTACAACAACATCTCCTGGCTTAATCTGCTCAGCGGCTACGTGCATCATCCAATTATCGCCCGGCTGAAGCAACACAGTTACCGCTGTACCACAAGCTTTTGCTTGAGGGTAAATGGGTCTTAAATAGGGTTTCATTAACCCTACACGCCCCATCGCTTCATGAATAGTTGCACTGCTGTAATTTGAAAGAATTTCTACCGCAGCAGGATCTGCACGATGAATATTACGTTTCACAACACCAAGTTGATTAAATAATTCTAATGACATTTTATAACCCTCTTTCGCGTAATTTTTTATCTAAACGTGGAAATACTCGACGTGCATTACCTTCAAAAATCTGATGACGCTGCTCATCGGTAATATTGGCACCATTGATATAACGTTTAGTATCATCAAAATAATGACCTGTTTTGGGATCAACACCGCGCACGGCACCAATCATTTCCGAAGCAAATAGAACATTTTTAGTTGGAATTACTTTGGTCAGTAAATCGATACCATCTTGATGATAAACGCAAGTATCAAAGAAAATATTGTTTAATAAGTTTTCTTCAATATCTGGTCGTTGTAATGCTTGTGCCAATCCTCTGAAACGCCCCCAGTGATAAGGTACTGCACCACCTCCATGAGGGATTAAAAAGCGCAGTGTTGGGAAGTCTTTAAATAAGTCACTTTTTAAAAACTGCATGAAGGCTGTGGTATCTGCATTTAAATAATGATCGCCTGTGGTATGGAATTTTTCATGGCAACAAGTACTGACATGCACCATCGCAGGAATATCATACTCCACCATCTTTTCATAAATCGGATACCAATAGCGGTCAGAAAGTGGTGGTGCTGTCCATAGTCCACCTGATGGATCAGGATTTAAGTTAATGGCAACATTACCATACTCATTAATGCATTTATCTAGTTCAGCAATGCATGTTTCAGTAGCCACGCCCGGTGACTGTGGAAGCATAGCAGCGGGGATAAAACGATCGGGAAATAGCTGAGATACACGGTAGCACAGCTCATTACAAATAGCAGCCCATGTTGCTGATACTTGATAGTCACCAATATGATGTGCCATAAAACTTGCGCGTGGTGAGAAAATAGTAATATCGGAGCCACGTTCATTCATTAAGCGCAGTTGATTTTCCTCAATCGTCTGACGAATATCCTCATCACTGATTTTTAAATCACTGACTCTAGGTGCTGTAGAACCTGTTTTAATACTTTGTATTTGCTCTTCTCGCCATTTATTCAATGCTTCTGGCGCAGTAGTGTAGTGACCATGACAATCAATAACTAAACTCATTTAACACCTCTCACTCTTTATTTATTATTTTAATAACACTTATAAACGGCTTTTTAACAAGCACACTTCACCTTTCATCAATAGCCGGGCTGTTCTTACTAAGGCCGCACCTATAACTTCGCTTTGTCCTTCGTCATTAAGCTTAACCGTCAACTCAACTGTAAACTCACCGCTAGGATGCTCAATAGATAACTGGTAGACTCCTGCTTGTTGCTCTTTATGATAAAACTCACTTGCAACGCTACCTTCTAATACACAAGCAGTGGCAATAGTAACTGCTGCTAAGACCCCAATAGCCTCGTGGCAAACGTGAGGAATAAAACAACGAGTATTCACTGCACCACCTTTTGATGGTTCAGAAATCAGACACATTTTTGGGTAGTTTTTTTGTCTAACATCACCTAACCCCATCTTTTCAGAAGCCACTATACGCAGTGCTTCAATCTTATCTTTTAAGGCTTGATTATTATTTAATTCATCGACACTTTCTTGACCTGTACATCCTAAATCGCTGGCACGAATAAGCACCATAGGCATCCCGTTATCAATACAAGTTACTTCAAGCGTACCAACATTAGGAATGTCAAAACTATCCGATAAATTTCCAGTCGGCAATAAACCACTACAAACCGAACCTGCCGTATCCAAAAAACTGATTTTAATAGGAGCACCACTCCCCGGTACGCCATCAATCTTAGCATTACCTTCATACGTAATTTCACCTTGTGGCGTCTGTACAGTAATGTCACTGATCATCCCTGTATTTTCTGTTAATACGCGTACAGTGGTTTCTCCATTACTTGCTTTAATCAAGCCTGTTTCTAATGCAAATGGTACAACTGCCGCTAACATATTTCCGCAATTAGGCGTGGTATCAACGGTATCTTTCTCTGGTTGTAACTGTGCAAATAAGAATGATAGTTCCACGCCCTGCTCATGGTTCTCACAGCGTGAAACAATTCCCACCTTAGTGGTTAAAGAATGCGCACCGCCCACACCATCGATTTGTCGTTTATCTGGTGAGCCAACAACGGCTAATAAGAGTCGATTACGCTGTTCAATATCTATAGGTAAGTCAGCCTTATTAAAAAAAGGGCCTTTTGATGTTCCTCCGCGCATTAGGCAGCACGGGATCATTACTTGTTTCATCATTACGCTATCTCTTATTGTTATATTAATAATGATTATCCTAAGTAATTCATGTATTATAATAAATATGCAAAACAAACTACTAGATATAACAATATTGCATAACTAAAATAAAAACGATGTATGACTCCCCTAACGGTAGGTACATAATGAATAAAGAATTACCATTTGAATTAAAACAACTTAAGTATTTTATCCATATCGCTGAATTTGGCAGTTTTACCAAAGCTGCTGACCACTTAGATATTGCACAGCCCATGTTAAGCAGGCAAATCCGTCGGCTAGAAGTCGATTTACGTCAAAACTTACTGGTACGCAATGGTCGTGGCGTTACCTTGACCGATGCGGGGAAAAAACTACTTGAACATGCTTACGGCATTATGCACCAAGTTGAACGCGCTTATGAGGAACTAACCAACGGGCAACTCTCAGGAAAAGTGGTTATTGGCCTTCCTCCCACATTGGCAAAGCTACTTGCAGTCCCTATCACTAAAGAGTTTAAACGCCTATTACCTGATGCAAACTTAATCATTATTGAAGCAATGACCTCAGCGATTGAGGAAGGAATTATTACGGGGAAAATTGATATTGGATTACTCCATAGTACTAATTTTTCTCTTGATTTAGAAATCAGTAGCTTAGGTAGTGAAAATTTATGCCTGATTGCCCCTAAAGATGATCCTATTATTAATCAGCACACATTTACCCTTGCAGAAGTAACGGACTTTCCTCTGATTGTACCGAGCTTACCCAATGCTTATCGCTTACTCCTTGAAACTAAAATGGCCAATATTGGCTTAAAACCCAATATTATCTTAGAAATGAATAGTGTGAGCACTATTTTAGAACTTGTTTATGAAAAAATGGGCTACGCTATTTTATCCCCACGCACTATTGAGTTAATAATGCATAAAGATTCGCTCACAGCTTATCCCATCAGCTCGCCAGAACTCACTAATAAATTGTTTTTAGGGGTGT
>CAYNAM010000177.1:0-4127 GCA_964395065.1 uncultured Ventosimonas sp. | reverse complement strand
ACATGAGGCAGTCGGACACGGGCTAGAGGGCGACTTTAATCGCAAAGGTAGCTCTGCTTATAGTGGGCGTATAGGAGAGAAAGTAGCTTCTTCGCTTTGTACTATCGTAGATGATGGAACATTGGCTAATCGACGAGGCTCTTTAACCATGGATGATGAAGGTACGCCAACAGAGTGTACGACACTCATTGAAAACGGCATTTTAAAAGGTTACATGCAAGATAAACTTAATGCTCGCTTAATGAATCAGAAGCCTACAGGTAATGGACGCCGTGAATCTTATGCTTATTTACCCATGCCTCGTATGACAAATACTTATATGTTGGCGGGTAAGAGTGATCCTGAAGAAATCATTCGCTCTGTTAAAAAAGGTATTTACTGTGCTAGCTTAGGTGGTGGGCAAGTCGATATTACCAGTGGTAAGTTTGTATTTTCAAGCAGCGAGGCTTACTTGATTGAAGACGGTAAATTAACAGCACCGATTAAAGGTGCGATGCTCATTGGTAACGGCCCTGATGTCATGAATCAAGTATCAATGGTAGGTAATGATCTTTCGCTAGATAGTGGGGTTGGTATGTGTGGTAAAGATGGCCAATCAGTTCCCGTAGGTGTCGGTCAGCCAACGTTAAAAATTGATGCTATTACGGTGGGTGGAACGGGGGTATGATAGTAGTTGTGCTACTATCTTAACCCCCGAATGGTTTCATCTAGTTCGCGGATATATTTGAAAATTTTACGCGCTGCAGCAGGTGGTTTTTCTTGTGCTGCTTCTTGTTGTGCTAATCGTATCAGTTGTCTTAAATGTTGGCGATCGGCTGTGGGGTATTGGTTTAATAGCTCTGTGAGCGCATCATCGCCCTCAGTAACCAATTTATCGCGCCACTGTTCAAGGGCATGAAAGCGCTCGTTATATTCACGGCTAGAGCTGTCGATTTGCTCAAGAAATGATTGGATAAAGTCAATATCTTGGTCTCTTAACAGTTTGCCAACGTATTGCATATGTCGCTTATTAGCGATATTAGATTTATGTTTTGGTGCATCTTCGAGTGCTTTTCTAAGCATATCGGTTAAAGGTAATAAAGCCAGTTGATCTTTTTTTAAGGTCGTAAGCTTTCTACCTAAATCGACAAGAGCATGCATTTCACGTTTGATTTGGGATTTGCTTTTTTCTTCGAAAGCATCATCAAAAGTATCAGACATAGTTATAAACTCATAGTAAATAGTGGCGACTATGATAACAGATCGCTTGTCTATTATGAGAATTTTTAAATGAGGAAAGGTATGAGTACTGAAAATTCTGTAGGCCCTAAGACAATTCCTTTATTAGAGGAGCAAGTGCAAAAGATTTTACTTGAAGCAAAAAAACAGGGAGCTACAGCCTGTGAGGTTTCAGTCTCTACAAGCCAAAGCTTGGCGGTGACTGTGCGCCAACAAGAAGTAGAAACGGTAGAGTTTAATAGGGATCAGGGGTTTGGTATTACTGTTTACTCAGGTAAAAGAAAGGGTTCAGCCAGTACCACGGTAACGGATGTGAATGCTATTCATGAAACAGTTGCCGCGGCACTTGAAATTGCAAAGCATACGTCTGAAGATGAATATGCAGGTTTGGCAGATGTTGAGTTAATGGCAAAAGATTTGCCGGATCTTGAATTGTTTTCTGCTTGGAATATAACGCCTACGCAAGCGATTGAAAAGTTATTGGCTTGTGAAGCGGCAGCTTTTGATACAGATAAACGCATTACCAATGCAGATGGTACTTCATTAAACACATGGCAAGGTTGTAGAGTGTATGGTAATAGCCATGGGTTTATTGGTGGATATACCTCAACGAGCCATAGTATGAGTTGCATCATGATTGGTGAAGATAAAGGTCAAATGCAACGTGACTATTGGTATGACGTTAATATGGTAGGCGAGAAGTTGGCGTCTCCAGTTTCGATTGGTCAAGAAGCAGCTCAACGCACGATTGGGCGACTAGGTGCGAGATCGATTGCTACGTGTGAAGTGCCTGTTATTTTTTCTACCGATGTTGCTGCAAGTTTATTTGGACATTTATTAGGGGCCATTTCAGGCAGTAGCATTTATCGAAAATCTTCATTTTTAGAAGGTACGGTGGGTAAACAGTTATTCCCTAGCTGGTTAAATATAGAGGAAAAGCCAAGACTCAAAGCAACGCTAAATAGTGCAAGTTTCGATGGTGACGGATTAGCGACCTATGATAAGTCCATCATAACACAAGGTCAGTTAATGACTTATTTACTAGGCGTTTATTCTGGTCGTAAGTTAGGTTTACCCAGTACAGCCAATGCCAGTGGTTGTCATAATGTGTTTGTATCTCATGGGCAGAATGGGTTGACAGGTTTATTAAAGAAAATGGATAGGGGATTGTTAATCACTGAGTTGATGGGGAGTGGTGTTAATCTTGTCACTGGTGATTATTCTCGAGGTGCTGCTGGTTTTTGGGTGGAGAATGGTGAGATTCAATACCCCGTGCAAGAAATAACCGTTGCTGGGAATTTAAAAGACATGTTTAGTCAGATCATAGACATTGGGAATGATGTAGACGCTCGTCGGAATATTAAAACGGGATCGGTGTTGATTGAAAAGATGGCTATTGCTGGCACGTAATGTGTATGTAAACTAAAAAGGAGGCTTGGCCTCCTTTTTGTTTATTGATGTTTACTTCTTTTCTTCGGCTAATGCTGTTTTAACAGAGGGGCGCTCTTCCATATTTTTGATAAAGCGTGCCAGATTATTGAGTGAAGCAATATCTAGGTCCATTGCCTTAGCCCATGTGATGGTGGTATATAAATAAAAGTCGGCAACATTGAGATGCTCACCCAGCAGAAAGTCTTTGTGATCGAGTTGACTATCGACATAGGCGAATTTTTTCTCTAATTGCTGACGTGCTACTTGTTTTAAATTATCAGGAAAGTTAGGGTTAAATAAAGGCCCAAAGCCTTTGTGTAATTCAGTTGCAATGTAGTTGAGCCATTCAATAGCTTTGAAGTAGCTAAAGTCTGTTTGTGGAGGCATTAATCCCTTTCCAGGGGCTCGACTTGCAATATATTGAATAATTGCAACCCCTTCTGTGAGCAGTTCTCCAGTGTCTAGTAATAATGCAGGAACTTGCCCTTTAGGGTTTATTTTTAAATAATCTTCCCCATGTTCAGTTTTTTTAGTGACGAGGTCAACACGAACTAATTCAAAATGAATTGCTGCTTCACAAAGCACCATATGGGGGGAAAGTGAGCATGCGCCTGATTTGTAGTAAAGTTTCATAATCATACTCCTAATGGTTTTTATTGACAGAGAAGATAAGTACTTATCTATAATCAGAGTAGTGAAAAAGTGAATAGTTCATCTTTCATAGATGAATGTCTATATGATTTTTTATCAAAATATGATTTTATTTGTAGTATGTATCTTTTAATTGGATTTTAACTTGAAATGAAAATGTTAGCCGTGTGGGTAAGTAGTTTACGACTGAAAACGATACCTTTAGCTTGTTGTGGCATTGTCACAGGCAATGCGTTATCCATGGCATATGAGCACAAAGTGAATATCTCAATTTTTATTTTTTCATTATTAACAGCCATTGCTTTGCAGGTGATGTCAAATTTGGCAAACGATTACGGTGATGTTCTAAAAGGTACAGATAAAGATAAAACCATTGGTGCTGAACGAGGGCTAAAAGAAGGGATCATTACACCGCTACAAATGCAGTTTGCTATTATTTTTACAGGGCTTATCGCTATTGTATTGGGTATCGTTTTGATTATTTTGGCGTGTCATACGTTTAGAGACGTTGTTATTTTTATTATGTTAGGCTTGTTATCAATGGTTGCTGCAATTTTATACACGGTTGGTGATAAAGCTTATGGTTACTATGGTTTGGGCGATCTCTCTGTATTACTCTTTTTTGGTTACGCGAGTGTGATGGGAAGCTTTTTTCTGCAAACCCATCATGTGGGGATGTATAGCTTTTTACCTGCTACTGCCGCAGGATTACTTTCGGTTATCGTTTTAAATGTGAATAACATTCGGGATATTGATGGTGACGCGCTTTATGGTAAACGAACAATCCCTGTAAGATTGGGAGCGTTATGGTCACGTTATTATCATTT
>CAYNAM010000176.1:0-4184 GCA_964395065.1 uncultured Ventosimonas sp. | reverse complement strand
AAGCGGGGCAATTTTCATTACCATTCCCGGTCCACCACCAAATGGACGATCATCAACAGTATGATGCCGATCATAAGTGTAACTTCGCGGATTATAACAATGTATTGTTACTAATCCTTGTTTAACTGCTCGGCCTGTAACACCATAATCAGTAATTGCTGTCAGCATTTCAGGAAAAAGGGTGATGAGCTCAAATTGCATGGCTGTCGCCTATTGGTTAAAACTCTGCATCCCAATCAACTTTTACTTCTCCCACATCCAGATCAATTGAAAGCACACATTGATCAATATAGGGAAGCAAACGCTCTTTATCATCAATACTCTCAGCCGTAGGCTTAACCACTAAAACATCATTTGCCCCTGTTTCTAACAGGTGGTCAATGTTTCCTAACAACTGTTCTTGAAGATTAATAACCTTAAGGCCTACTAATTGATGCCAATAATACTCACTGCTTTCAAGCACAGGCAGCCGATCAAAAGGGATACATATCTCGTAATCCGCCAATTTTCTGGCTTCTTCTCTATCGGTTAAATTTTTTAATTGAGCAACAAGAACTTTACCTTGTAAACGCCCCCGCTCTAATTTAACTGTAAACTTTTCATCAGCTTTTCGTAATATCCATTCTTTATAAGTAAGGATATTCTCAATGGGGTCAGTAAATGAATAAACCTTAACCGCACCCTGTAAACCATGTACAGAAACAATTTTACCTAAAACAATTAACTCTTTATCAAGCATAGGTGCTATCAATTAAGCAACTGCTTTAGCTGCTTCCTTTAATAAGCTAGTGACACGCTCAGAAACTTGCGCACCTTGACCTTTCCAATAAGCAACACGCTCTTGATCTACATTTAGTCTGACTTCACCACCCGTTGCAACTGGGTTAAAAAAGCCTACACGCTCAATAAAACGACCGTCACGTGCATTGCGGCTATCAGATACTGTAATGTAATAAAAAGGACGCTTTTTAGAACCGCCACGTGCTAAACGAATAGTTACCATGAAGATATTATTCCTAAATTAGTTAATATGTAAAATATATAAAAGGCTGCATATTTTATAGGAAGTATTTTTTTTTGCAAATGTCTTTTTAAGGCTATACAAAAAAACTTACGCTTAAAAATAAAAAACAGCCCGTTTTAATCGCAAATTAAAAACGACGACCTGCTTTACCTTTGGGTAAAACACTACCTAGTCCACGGACCATTTTAGTCAAGCCACCGTTACCCATGACTTTTTTCATCATCTTTTGCATTTGCTTGTGTTGTTTAATCAACCGACCAACATCTTGTATTTGTGTTCCTGAGCCTTGAGCAATACGACGCTTACGCGAACCATTAATAATATCTGGATCACGGCGTTCAGCCATTGTCATTGAGCTAATAATAGCTTCCATTTGCACAAATTGTTTGTCTGCTTGATCTTGCTGACCCGCCATTGCCGCAAGATTAACCCCACCCATCATCGGCAATTTGTCCATCAAGCTGCCCAAACCACCCATATTTTTCATTTGGCGTAATTGGTCACGAAAATCTTCCAAATCAAACCCTTTACCTTTTTTGATTTTTTTCGTTAATTTTTCAGCTTTTTCTTTATCTAACTTCTGTTCGGCTTGCTCAATTAAACTGAGCATATCCCCCATACCTAAAATACGGGTAGCTACACGCTCTGGATGGAAAGGTTCTAAAGCCTCTGTTTTCTCGCCCATTCCTAAAAACTTAATGGGTTTACCTGTAATTGCGCGCACTGATAATGCCGCACCACCACGTGCATCACCATCAACTTTAGTCAGAATAACCCCTGTTAGAGGCAAGGCATCATTAAAAGCTTTAGCCGTATTAGCAGCATCCTGCCCCGTCATGGCGTCGACAACAAACAATGTCTCAACAGGATTAACTGCTGAGTGAAGCGCTTTGATTTCATCCATCATTTCAGAATCAATATGCAAGCGCCCTGCGGTATCCACTAATACAACATCAACAAACTTTAACTTTGCTTCTGCAATAGCTGCTTTAGCAATATCAACAGGTTTTTGTTCAATTGTTGACGGGAAGAATGTAACACCCACTTCGTCAGCTAGTGTTTCTAACTGTTTAATCGCAGCAGGACGATACACATCCGCAGATACGACTAATACTGATTTTTTCTTACGCTCTTTTAAAAAGCGCGCTAACTTAGCAACGGTGGTTGTCTTACCAGCACCTTGCAAACCAGCCATTAAGACAACAGCAGGCGGTGTAGCATTGAGGGCTAAATCTTCATTAGCAGCCCCCATCAATTGCTCTAACTCTGTCTGAACAATTTTAACAAAGGCCTGACCTGGCGAAAGATTTTTGATGACCTCTGTCCCGACGGCCTTTTCTTTGACTTTCTCTATAAACTCTTTTACAACGGGCAGCGCTACATCGGCCTCTAATAGAGCCATGCGCACTTCACGCAATGTCTCTTGAATATTGTCTTCCGTGAGCTTTGCCTGACCAGTAATATGGCGAAGTGTCTTGGAAAGGCGCTCGGTTAAATTATCAAACATGAACTCGTCCAGTAAAGCAAAATTGTAAAGCTCTTATTATAGTAGGTAATTAGCATTTGCTGAAAGCATTATCTTTTTTTATTTAGCTTTAGAGTAGGCACAATTAATAAATACGTCAATTATTCGATCATATGCTCTAGCTGTTAGCTAGGCATTTGGCACATATACCCACTCATAAGCTCTGGTTTATTTATTCTACAACAAAACAGTTATGCAAAATAAGCATAATACATACATATTTTGCATTAAGTGAAAATAATTTTATATACTATCCATGCTATTTACTTAGCCGGATCATCAATAATAAACAAATGACATATAAGGATTAACTATGAGTAAACACGCAACAGCTGCTTTAGAAAATGCCCATCAACAACTCGATAAAATAGCGTCTTTTCTTAAGCTAGATCCTGCTATTCATGCTATATTAAGAGAGCCTCAGCGCTGTCTAGAAGTTTCAATTCCTATTAAAATGGATGACGGTACAATAAAAATATTTAAAGGCTACCGCTCAATGCATTGTAATGCTATCGGCCCAGGCAAAGGGGGAATAAGATACCATCCAGATGTCACAATGGATGAAGTTAAAGCACTTTCTATCTGGATGACATTCAAATGTGGCGTTCTAAATTTACCTTATGGAGGCGGAAAAGGTGGTATTGTTGTTGATCCTAAGCAGCTTTCAAAAGCAGAGCTAGAAAGATTAACGCGCGCTTATATTAGAGCAATAGCACCTGTTATTGGCGAGCAAGAAGACGTCCCTGCTCCTGATGTAAACACAAACCCAACAATCATGGGATGGATGGTTGATGAGTATATCAAACTAAATGGTAATCAGTTTGGCGTATTAACAGGTAAACCACTTATTCTTGGTGGTTCAGAGGGCCGTGTTGCAGCAACGGGAAAAGGCACAGCAATTATTGTTAAAGAACTGTTGCAAAAACTAGGGATTGATATAAAAAATGCTCAAGTTGTAATACAAGGCTATGGTAATGCGGGCTCATTCGCAGCACGCTTTCTTCATGAGCTTGGTGCAAAAATCATTGCTATTAGCAATAGCTCAGGTGGCGTTTATAACCCTCAAGGTATTGATCCTATAGAGGCAGAACGTGCGATTGAGAATAATAAAGGCATCCAATCAATTGCGGGGGTAACTTCTATATCTAATGAGGATCTCCTCGAGTTAGAGTGTGATGTTCTCGTTCCAGCAGCCTTAGAAAATCAAATTACTAAAGATAATGCTCATAAAATCAAAGCCAAAGTTATTGCAGAAGCAGCTAATGGCCCCGTTAGCACAGAAGCTGATGATATATTATTGGAGAGAGGAATTATTGTGACACCTGATATTTTGACGAATGCAGGTGGGGTAACAGTTTCTTATTTTGAATGGGTACAAAATCGCTATGGTTTATATTGGTCTGAGAAAGAAGTCAATGAGCGCTTAGAAGAGTCAATGGTTCGCGCCTTTAACAATGTATGGGATATGTACCAAAACCATAATAAAGCCGCTACATTACGTATGGCTGCCTATATGGTTTCTATCGATCGACTAGCTAAGGCTATTAAAGCACGCGGCTGGGTATAACTCTTAACAGCAAAAGGCTGCATATCATATAATGCAGTCTTTTTATTATCACCAGGACAATAAAAACT
>CAYNAM010000175.1:0-4190 GCA_964395065.1 uncultured Ventosimonas sp. | reverse complement strand
TTATCCACTACTTTATTAAATTTATTGAGGTAATTTATTATGTCTGCCCCCTCCTCAACCAACACCTGGAATAAACTAACAGAACAAAACATCATCATCCAATTTATTGACGTGACATTGCGTGGTTGCGCACAAGTGATGTTTCAAAACAACCCCATCACTGGCTTATTCTTTTTTATTGCCATCTTTTTAGGTGCCTATTGGGGAAATATTCCACAGGCTGGCTTTGCTTGCCTATTAGGAACAGTGATAGCAACGCTTACTGCTTATCTTTACGACCTAGACAAGGCATCTTTAAGGGCAGGACTCTATGGCTATAATGGATGCTTAGTGGGCATTGGTTTAGCCTCCTTCCTAAACCCATCCTTTTATTTATGGATTGTGGTGATATTTGGTGCCATTACCTCAGTCATTGCCACCAAATCATTGGCCGTTTTTCTAAAAAACTGGGGGGTTGCTGCTTTGACAGCACCTTTCGTGCTAGTCACATGGACTATTCTATTAGCCAGTTATACTTTTTTTGGTATCAAAGGTATCTCACTCCCTCATCCGGCGACACCTGATCAATTTACAGTGATAAGCTCACAGACTCTCCCCTACTTAGATGTCCTCATTCCGGATATATTTCGAGGTGTTTCTGAAGTATTTTTACTCAGTAGTATAACGGTTGGTATTATTTTTGTGATTGGACTCGCCATTAACTCTGTGGCAGCAGCACTCTACGCCATACTGGGGTCATTACTCTCTGTTTTAGCCTCTTACTTCTTACAAGCTGATGCTAACTCTATTAATATAGGGCTTTACTCATTCAGTGCTGTCTTAACAGGTATCGCTTTAGGCTCCACCTTTAATAACCCTAGCTTTCGCGTGACTATTTATACGATTATTGGTATTATCTTTACCGTATTTGTGCAAGGCGCTTTAGACACAGCATTGGCACCTATCGGTATCCCAAGCTTAACAATGCCCTTTGTGTTAGCCACTTGGTTATTTCTAGTCCCCAATAAAAGCTTTATGACAAAAGATAATCAGTAACTAACCAATAAAGAGAAGGATTGATCATGCAATCTTGTATTAATAATGAAATCCTAAAATCAATCACCGATTATTGGGATAATCGAGCACAAGGCTACAGCGAATCCAATGTAGCTGAATTAAATGGTGACAAATCTACCCTTTGGTTAGAAACCATACTCAATCTAGCGCCTAAAAAAAGCTGTTTAAACATTCTTGATATTGGTACTGGCCCAGGATTTTTTGCCATTATCTTAGCAAAAGCAGGCCATCAAGTAACCGCTATTGATGCCACAACGGCGATGCTTGAACAGGCTAAACACAATGCACAACAAGAGAATATTACCATTGAATTTATGAGTGGCGACGCCCATCAACTTCCCTTTGCCGACAACCAATTTGATCTGGTGATTAACCGCAATGTAACGTGGAACTTAAAAGACCCACTAGCAGCCTATCAAGATTGGTATCGTGTGCTAGTACCACAGGGTAGACTCATTGTATTCGATGCTAATTGGTATCTGCACCTATTCAACGATGACTATCGGCAAGGTTATTTAAATGACCGTCGTAATACTCAAAAAATGAAAGTGAGTGACCACTACGTCAACACAGACACAAAGGCAATGGAAGATATAGCACGCCAGCTTCCACTCAGCCAAGTAATACGCCCTCAATGGGATGCCAAAGTCTTATTAGATCTTGGATTCAAGCAATGTTATATTGATACCACCATCGGCGAACAACTGTGGAGTCAGGAAGAAAAAATCAATTACGGCTCTACCCCCATGTTTGTCATCATGGCTCAAAAATAATTGGCGGTTTAAGTTTAAGGAGTGGTATCTGATGCGGTGGAATATTTTCTTATGGTTACTCATACCCCTATTAACCATTAGCTTGTCTGCCAAAGCAGATCTGCACAATAACGAACTTGACTATGCCAGCACCAAAGATATCGCCGATATTAATCCGCATCTTTACTTAGGTGAAATGGCCGCTCAAAACATGGTCTTTGAGTCACTGGTGACGAATGCTGCTGACGGAAGTATTAAACCGCACCTTGCAAAAAGTTGGCAAGTACTCGATGAGGGTAAACGCTACCGCTTCAATTTACGCCAAGATGTTAGCTTTAATGATGGCGAAAAGTTTAATGCCCAAGCCGTTAAATCAAATATGGACGCAGTGCTTGCTAACAAAGCTCGCCACGCGTGGATGGGCTTAGTCAATGAAATTGAATCCGTTAATGTAATTGATGACTATACCGTTGAGGTCAATCTTTACCACCCCTACTACCCCACTTTAACAGAACTAGCACTCACCAGACCTTTTCGGTTTATTTCACCCAAAGCTTTTATTAGTGGCCTAACGCAAAATGGAATAACCAGCAACGCAGGTACTGGCCCTTGGATATTAAAAGATTACAAAAAGAATCAATATGCTACGTTTGTCATTAACCCTCATTATTGGGGAGAAAAGCCTAAACTAGCAGCCGTCATTTGGCATGTAATTCCTGATCGCCAAACCATGCTGATGGCATTACAAAAAGGTGATATTCAGCTCATTTTTGGTGCTGATGGTGATATGGTAGACATGGACTCTTATGAAAACCTAGCCAATACAGGGCGCTTTACTACGCTGATGAGTAGCCCCATCGCCTCACGTACCATTGTGCTTAATAGTAAACGCCCAATTACCTCTGACGTAAAAGTTCGCCAAGCACTCTCTTATGCAGTCGATAAAGAGGCCATTGCCAGCGGGATTTTAAATGACAGTGAAACGGTTGCAGATACACTGATGGCTCGCTCCGTACCTTACAGCGATGTATCCGTTAAAACCTACACGTATAATCCAGAAATAGCTCGCAAACTTCTCGATGAAACAGGTTGGCGGTTACCTTCAGGAAAGCAAATTCGTGAAAAAGATGGCCGTGAACTGCGTTTAGTTTTTTCTTATGACACGAATAATGCAGTAGAAAAAGACATTGCAGAACTTCTACAAAATGACTTTAAACAAATCGGTATCGCACTCGATATTATTGGTGAAGAAAAGCAAACCTACCGCGACCGACAAAAAACAGGTGACTTTGATTTACAGTACTCACTGTCTTGGGGTAAACCTTATGACCCTGCTTCATTTATCGCCTCGTTCCGCTTTTCAGGCCACGCCGACTATCAAGCACAATTAGGCTTAGCAGATAAAAAAGAAATCGACAGCACCATTGGTAAGATTTTAACCAGTACAGATATACAACAGCGTCAACAGCTTTATCAATGGCTATTTACACGATTAGCCGATGAGGCCATTTATATTCCTTTAACTTATTCAAGAACCAAAGTAATTTATAGCCAAGATTTAAACGGCGTTGATTTTAATATTTCTCAATATGAAATTCCGTTTGAGAAAATGTATTTTAAACGATAACTCATAAGAAATTAGGCGCAAGAAAGAGCGATGAAGAACTATATCATACACCGTATGCTAATGATGATTCCACTCATGCTACTTATCTCTTTTATTGCGTTTTTACTGCTCAATCTTGTCCCCTCCAACCCAGCTGAAGTCGCTTTACGAGTAGGCAATGTAGTCCCTACCGATGAAGCTATTGCACTGATGCAACAAGAATTAGGGTTAGATAAACCGTTTCTTATTCGTTATTTCAATTGGTTATGGCAAATTTTACATCTAGATTTTGGGCACTCCTTTATCTTTAGAACCCCCGTTTTAACTGAAATTCTTAATGCTTTACCCGCGACACTTTATTTAGCCGCAGCCACTTTTACCCTAAGCATCGTATTTGCCTTCTCCATCGCTTTTTTATGTGTTTTAACCAGAAACACGTGGATTGATAAAGTAATTCGCTGCATCACTTTTACCCTCATGGCACTCCCTAATTATTGGCTTGGGTTGCTACTAATTTGGATATTTGCAGTATATTTTGACTTATTCCCTGTCAGCGGGATGCTTAGTTTTAAGTCTGTATTACTACCTGCCATAACGTTATCTTTTGTTTATTTAGGGACATACTTACGTTTACTGCGTGGCGCTATGCTTAATCAACTACAACAACCCTATGTTTTTTATGCCCGCGCCAGAGGGCTACCGGAGTCACGGATTATATTAAAACATGTCTTACCTAACGCCTTGCATACCTCCTTGGTGAGTATTGGTTTAAGTAT
>CAYNAM010000174.1:0-4325 GCA_964395065.1 uncultured Ventosimonas sp. | reverse complement strand
TTAGCCCAGAAAAAGAACTAAAAGAGGCCATTTCGAAGATAGTTACTGACTCAAAGCTCCCAGGTGAACCCAAAGACCCAGATGATGCGCATCTATTCACGCTTTACAAAGCTTTTGCCACACCTCAACAAACAGAAACCTTCTACCACGACCTTAAACAGGGCTTAGGCTGGGGCGAAGCTAAACAACAACTATTTACACTGATTAACAATGAGCTAAGTGCGCCTCGTGAACACTATCATTCGTTATTGGCTAAACCCAATGATATTGAGGATATTTTACAAGCAGGTGCAGCTAAAGCAAGAAAACTTGCTAAACCTTTCTTACAAGAACTTAGAGAGTCCGTAGGTTTGCGTAATTTTAATCAACAGTTCACAACTAATGATAAACAAAAGAAAAAAGCAATTAAAACAGCACGCTTTGTTAGTTTTAGAGAAAAAGATGGTCATTTCCATTTCCGCTTAGTGGCTGCTAATGGTGATGAGCTTTTACTATCAAAAGGCTTTACAAACCCTAAAGAAATTGGCTTATTAACCCAACAACTGATTAATACACCTACATCACGCCAGCTCACCAGTGAAAATTCACAAGCAACCCTCTATTGGGAAAATGAACTCATTGCTCAAAGCCCTTGTTGTGCCAATGAGGAAGCGTTAAAAACATTAATCAGTACAGTAAATGAAGCGCTAGAATCACTGGCTAGCGAAGAGTAAAGAATGCTGCCTGACTTTAAGCAACAGTTTAAACAGTTACTACGGATAAACTCCGTCAGTTCAACCCAAGCTAATCTTGATCAAAGTAATAAAGAGGTGATCGATTTACTGGCCTCTTGGTTAGACGAATTAGGGTTTAAACTAGAAATACAAACCGTTGCCGAGGGCAAATATAATTTACTTGCACACTATGGCTCAGGTACGGGCGGTCTTGTTTTAGCAGGGCATACTGACACGGTACCTTATGATGAAACTCGCTGGGCAAGTAATCCTCTTGATCTTTACGAAGCGGATAATCGTTGGTACGGTTTAGGTAGTTGTGACATGAAAGGCTTTTTTGCAATCGTAATAAAAGCCTTACAACCTTTGTTAGATAAAACTTTTAAGCAACCTTTATTTATTTTAGCAACCTGTGACGAAGAAAGCTCTATGAACGGTGCTCGCACCTTGTTAGCTAGCAAACAAAAATTTGGACGTGCCGCCGTCATTGGCGAACCCACTGACCTACATCCCATTCGCCTGCACAAAGGCATTATGATGGATCGTATCGAAATGATTGGGCAAAGTGGCCACTCGTCTAATCCTACATTAGGTCACAGTGCACTAGAAGCAATGAATGAGGCTATGACAACACTACTAAAATTACGTAGCGAATGGCAACAACGTTATCAAAATTCTCTCTTTTCTGTACCCTGCCCTACATTAAATCTAGGCTGCATTCATGGAGGCGATAACCCTAACCGTATTTGTGGACAATGTGCATTAGAGTTTGATCTTAGGCCATTACCAACCATGGTTGCTGATGATTTAAGAGCAACGATCATTCAGCAGTTAACACCTATCATTGAAAAGCACCAAGTATCCCTTAATTATCAACCCTTGTTTGGAGATATTCCAGCCTTTGAGCAAAATGCCAACAGTGAACTCGTTAAACTTACCGAAAAACTTACAGGGCTCACCAGTGCGTCTGTTGCATTTGCGACCGAAGCCCCCTTCATTCAACAAATTGTTGGCGATACGATCATTCTAGGTGCGGGCTCTATTGACCAAGCTCATCAGCCGAATGAGTACTTATCACTTTCTCAAATAGAGCCTTATACGTTATTATTGCGCCAACTAATAACACATTACTGCTTATCATAGGAGCCTTACCCATTGAAACAACGACGAAATAACAAACACTTAAATAAATAACTGTATTTTCTTGTTTTAATCATAGGTTCTTATTATGTCTGACTACGTACAATGGCTACGCCAAGCATCACCTTATATCAATGCCCATCGAGGTAAAACCTTCGTGGTCATGATTCCTGGTGAGGCGGTTGAGCACTCGAATTTTAATAATATCATTTACGACCTAGTGTTATTGCATAGCTTAGGTGTTCGACTTGTTTTAGTTAATGGCTCTCGCCCACAAATTAATAAAAAGATCGCGGACAAAAAAATATCACCCCATTATCACCACGGATTACGCGTGACGAATGCCGAAATATTAGACTGTGTTATCGAGGTTGTCGGACGACTTCGCAGTACATTCGAAGCAAAACTATCCATGGATCTTGCCTCCTCACCGATGCAAGGCGCAAGGCTACGTGTAACCAGTGGCAACTTTGTAACCGCCAAACCCATTGGCGTGGTTGATGGTATTGATTTTCAGCACACAGGTGAAGTTCGCCGTATTGACAGAAAAGGCATCTGCCGCCAGCTCGATGAAAATAACATCGTTTTGCTTTCACCTTTAGGCTATTCTCCTACTGGTGAAATTTTTAATCTGTCTGGCGAAGACATCGCCATGTTTACAGCCATCAAACTACAGGCCGATAAACTTATCCTTTATGGTGAAGAAAAAGGCATTTTTGATGAGCAAGGACATCTGATTAGGGAGTTACGCCCACATGAAGCAATACCTCACATAGAACGATTGGCCAATCATTATCAGGCAAAGTTACTGACAACTGCAACAGAAGCTTGTCGGCAAGGTGTACAAAGGGCTCAAATTGTATCTTATGCGGAAAATGGTGCTCTCTTAGAGGAATTATTTAGTCGCGAAGGTAATGGCACCCTAATAGCACAAGAACAGTTTGAGACGATTAGAGAAGCAACCATTGAAGATGTTGGCGGTTTAATGGAGCTTATTAGACCATTAGAAGAACAGGGTATTTTAGTACGTCGCTCTCGTGAGGTACTAGAGCGCGAAATTGAACAATTCACCATTATTGAACGTGAAGGAATGATTATTGCCTGTGCCGCACTTTACCCAATTGCTGACTCAGAGGCTGGAGAACTTGCCTGTTTAGCCGTTAATCCTCAATATCGCCATGATGGCAAAGGTGATGAGTTGTTAGCACGAATTATTATGCGTGCACAACAGCGAGGTATTAAAACATTGTTTGTATTATCGACTAAAACCGCCCATTGGTTTTTAGAACGTGGTTTTCAACCAAGCAGTGTAGATAGATTGCCCAGTGCAAGGGCGTCACTTTATAATTTTCAACGAAATTCAAAAGTATTTGAAAAAGCCATTTAACCTCGTTGATTTAAAATGTCGTAGCGCTATAAAAAATAACACTAATTATAGCCTACGCTTTTATATAAATTTTATTATATAATAATTCTCTTATATTGAAATAACTGAAAATTATTTTATCTTTAATCTACAATCAGTTACTTTACCCTCATCCTTAATTAAGTCTATTAAAATATCTACAAATAGATATGGAGTTTTTTATTATATGATTGTATTAGATCAGGTCTACAAGCGTTATACTCATCCCGACCAAAACGGATGGTTTGATGCAGTACACCCAACATCTCTTACTATCGATCAAGGTGAAGTGTTTGGTTTAATCGGTTTTTCTGGTGCAGGTAAATCAACCTTATTACGCTTAATTAATTTGCTTGAACGTCCAGATGGTGGAAAAGTCATTGTTGACGGTCAAAATTTAACTAGCTTATCCACTGCACAACTGCGTAAAGCTCGGCAAAATATTGGCATGATATTTCAGCAATTCAATTTGCTGAGTAATTTAACCGTTGCCGATAATGTGGCATTTCCTTTAAAAATTGCAGGATGGTCAACAACTGATATCAATAAGCGCATTAAAGAATGTTTAGCTATTGTTGATTTAGAAGACCGTATTAATCACTACCCAGCTCAGCTTTCAGGTGGTCAAAAACAGCGTGTGGGTATTGCCAGAGCACTAGCCCCTAGCCCTCATGTTATTTTAGCAGATGAACCAACCAGCGCCCTTGATCCTTTCACTACACGCAGTGTGTTAGACTGCTTAAAAGAGATTAATAAACAATTTGGTGTCACCATTGTTATGGTCACTCATGAAATGCAAGTAATTCGTAATATTTGCAACCGAGCAGCCCTCATGGAGCAAGGCAAAATTGTTGAAATTGCTGAAATTAAAGATCACCAAATTCTAGCCAACTCAACACTGGCAAGTAAATTGATTGAGGGTTTTTAAGTGGAAAACACTAAAGGTATTTTTTATTACTTAGATAATATCTGGTCTATAAAAGGTGAGTTTTGGGTCGCTAGCCAACAAACATTGGTGATGGTTCTTATAGCAACAATTATTGCTGTTCTATTTGGTTTAGCTATAG
>CAYNAM010000173.1:0-4332 GCA_964395065.1 uncultured Ventosimonas sp. | reverse complement strand
TAATAACTTCAAGCTCTTTGCTCCTTTACTCTATTACGTTTAATAATCCAAGCCAGCCACTCTGTCACCAAAGGTGAACTTTCTGAGGCGGCCAAATAGACACTCAAAAATAATCGACACTCGCCCTCAAACCATTGTTGCTTAGTCCGCCTTATTAGGGTATCAATATCTTTCAGACGATCACGCTTACCATGCAATGCCCGTGTTTTTTCCAAATCAATAAGACAACTCTCAAATATTGAGCCTGTCGGCTTTAAAAAAATATGCTTAGGATAAAAACACCCATGCAATACTTTATTATCATGCAGTTTTTTTAATAATTTAGCACAAGACTCTATTAGTGCTTGTTGTGTATTTTTTGACAGAGAGCCCCATTCCTGCAGATAACTATCTAAATCTCGCCAACCATCTAGCGCATGAGTCATTAAAATAGCTTGTTTTTCGCCTAACAGTTTTCGGGTGGCAAAGTAAGCGGCTGTAACTGCAGGGATACCTAATGTTTGGTAATATTCTATATTACGAAACTCTCGTGCAAAAGTTGGCTCGCCTAAGGGTGCTTTTAAGGAACGTGTCAGATGATTCGATTGTCGCTTTAAGAAATAGCCTTTATCACCTAACTTCAAATAGCTCACAGAACTCCAACCACCTCGCTCACTATTAGGTTCATCGACATTATCTAACTTAAGTGCCCATAGAGCTTCAAATGAATCCAGGCCATGTGCATCCAATAGAGCTTTATCTGCTGTAGCAATAAACTCGTTCATTCTCTACCCTCATAAAGCTGTACAATGCTTCGTATTCTTTTTTTGTCTTTATCGTTTAAACGCTTACGTTCACGGTATTGCAAATAAAATCGCAGCCGTTGTGTTTGTGTTAAATGATACTTGGCTACTTTATCCAAACAGGCTAGATCTTTGATGCGTCTGAAAGAAAACATGTAGCCATACCAAAATGAGCCTGATGGACAATCAATAAAAAACAATTGATTTTTATCGTCAACCAACAGGTTACGCCACTTCAAATCATTATGAGCAAAATTATGATCATGCATTTTGCGTGTAGCTTTGGCTAACTGTAAACTAATATTGTTAACCCAATTGTAATCACTTAACCGCTCATCTGCATTAGCGACAATCATAGATAAATCAACAGTATTAGGGATTTCTTTTGTCACCATCGCGCCACGAGCAAATAAACCTTTGCTATCACGCTCTAATCCAGAAGCAACAACTTCAGCGGTAGGGATACCCCATTTCTTAAAGCGCTGCATATTCTGCCACTCTCGTTTAATGCGGGGCTTACCTAAATACCGTCGGATACCCTTACCTGCATCCCAATAGCGTTTTACATAATACCTTTCGCCCTCAATCTCTACCCGTACCACTTCAGAAACACGGTCTTTTGTAATACGTTCACCTTCTTGAGAGAAAACAGCTTCTAAACTACCGAAATAGTTATTTAATGATTGATACTCTGGGTTTAACTTCCACTCAGCCATTAAATTGCCTCACCATACCTCTGTTTGCGGTTATATAACTTTGCTGCTTTTTTATTAAGTTGAATAAATAACTCACTTTCTTCTTTTAAAATACTTGAGAGCGGCTTTTGAAAATAAACTTTTAAAAATCGTAATAAGTCTCGTTGTGTGAGTCCTATTTCTAACACAGAGAAATACAAGGCAGCTAAATCTTTATCGCGCCAGCGCTTAGGTAAATGCTGCCGTATTTGTGCACGGTGTAAATCAATAACGGATAATTTAAACTGCTCGGGAGTTATCTCTGTATCTGTGTGTAATAAAAAATGACAAATATAACAATCTCGGTGATTAACACCTGCTCGATGCATTTTACCTACCATTTCTGCTACACGCTTAATAAATGCCCATTTTAACGTTGGCTGTGGCGGTTCTTTTACCCAGTTTAAACTGATATCCTCAAGACTTATCGTTGGTGCTAGTTCTTCAGTAATGATAAAAGAGTATTGTTTAGCAGGGTTTGCGCCACGCTCGCCAAACGCAACGGCCTTCATGGTATCAACCCCCACCGAAGTGAGTTTTTTAATCGCCTTTAACTCTTGCCCAGCCCCTAAAACAGGAAGTTTAGCAGTGATAAGATTTTTAAATATTTCAGCCCAACCGATACCCCGATGAATTTTAACAAAATACCCTTTACCATCTACCTCAGTCCGCAAGGTTCTGCGACCACTCAGTTCACGATAAACATCACCTTGAAGTTTTTCCACTTCATCAAAAGGATCTTTTCCATTCCATAAATGCTTAAAGGGTTCATGCAACTCTAATGTCATGCTTGCACTCCCAAAATAATATCGGCTGCGCGTTCTGGCATACTATAGATATCTGCACTCTCTGCATAATTAAGGCCATTTTGTTGCCAATTCAAACGCGAAGAAGGGTTCGTTAACATCGATTGTAATGCTTTGTTTAGCACCTGCTGATCAAAAGGGCTATCAACAACGACACCACAATTTGCTTCTTTTATATAATGGGCATAACCACACACATCGGTAACAAGGACAGGAAGCCCTGCGACCATGGCTTCTAATAAAATAGTTCCTGTATTTTCATTATAAGCTGGGTGGATTAATACATCAGCACCTAATAAAAAACGAGGAATATCACTACGCCCTTTTAAAATAGTGACCTGTTCGGACAAACCTAATTTCTTAATCATTAATAAAAAGCTACGTGGGTCATCTTGCCCGATAACAATAAACTTTGTTTTCTTCTTTAACTCACTGGGTAAACTAGCCAATGCTTTTAATGACCGATCAAGCCCTTTTGTCTTAAAGCCCGAGCCAATTTGTGTAATCAATAACTCATCATTTTTAATATGGAACTCTTGCCGAAAGGCTTGACGTATATCAGATGCATTGCTAGGTGCTTTTCGATCGAGAGCAATACCTGGTGGTAACAAGTGGAAACGTTCAGCTGGCGTTTGATAATGTTTCACAAATAAAGGCTGTTGCAATGCTGAAATCATTAGAATATGCGTTTTAGACTGAGGGCTAAAAACAGCATGTTCATACTCATAAAAATGACGATAACGGCCTGTTTTTTTATAAAATTTATGACGTAAATTTTGTGCTTTATCTTCAAAGCAAGGGTCTGCTGCGTAATACATATCTAAGTCGGGCATCTTATTAAAACCAATAACTTTATCAACAGGACGTTTCGTCATATCAGCTTTAACCCAAGCTCTAAATTTCTCATTACGATTATGGTTAAAAAACGCTTTAACTGGAGCAATTAATACCTCAAAACCTTCAGGTATTTCACCTTGCCAAATCATGGTATAAACACGAATGCAATGCCCTCTCTTTTGGCACTCGAGCGCAATCCGCATGAAGTCACGCTGTAATCCACCAAAAGGGAAATATTTATACAAAATAAAGGCTAACTGCATTCATCACTCCAAAATACTGTTTAATATACTACATAACGTATTTTAATTTGTTTATGCTATCAATCATAACATTGTTTTGCAGTAAAAATAATTCTGCATCTTTCTGCATGCCAAAAATACACCATGGAACAGCCTCATATAAAAAGTTATTATCAAAGCTAAAGATATTAACCTGCCTTTTAATATTCTAGGTATAATGTGCAGATAGATAATCACTTATACACTATTGACCTTTTATTTTGTAGGAGATTTTTAACATGCCGAGCCATCGTGAATGCGCTAACGCTATAAGAGCCTTAAGTATGGATGCTGTTCAAAAAGCTAACAGTGGACACCCTGGTGCCCCAATGGGAATGGCCGATATTGCAGAAGTCCTATGGCGCGGTGTTTTAAAACATAACCCTCTTAACCCCCAGTGGGTGAACCGTGATCGCTTCGTACTTTCTAATGGCCATGGTTCTATGCTGCTTTATTCATTACTTCACTTATCAGGTTATGATCTTTCTATTAATGATTTAAAGAACTTTAGACAATTTCAATCACGTACACCAGGACACCCAGAGTTTGGCTACACGGCAGGTGTAGAAACTACAACGGGTCCTTTAGGCCAAGGATTAGCCAACGCCGTAGGGATGGCTATCGCAGAAAAAGCACTAGCTGATCAATTTAATAAACCTGGGCTTCCTCTTGTTGATCACCACACCTATGTATTTTTAGGGGATGGCTGTCTAATGGAAGGCATTTCTCATGAGGTTTCCTCGTTAGCAGGAACATTAAAGCTAGGAAAACTCATCGCATTTTATGATGATAATGGAATCTCTATTGATGGTGAGGTTGAGGGCTGGTTCACAGATGATACCGCACTTCGTTTTGAGTCTTATGGTTGGCAAGTCATTCGTAATGTTGATGG
>CAYNAM010000172.1:0-4361 GCA_964395065.1 uncultured Ventosimonas sp. | reverse complement strand
AGCCCCACAGGTATGACAATTGATAGTCAAACAGGTTTAATCAATTGGCAACCTAACGCTCTCGGTTTTTATGAAGTCAATATTCAAGTTGTCGATAACAATGGTGGTAAAGCAACGCAGTCTTATAATATTGAAGTCATTGATGATAATTTACCGCCACAGATTACCAATCAGATACCTACCCGTATTCCATCTGGTAAGTACTTTAACCATCAAGTAGTAGCTGTTGATCCTGAAGGGCAGAAAATATCCTATAGTATTGCTAGTCAAGCATCAGGCATGACCATTAATGCTAATGGTTTGATAAGTTGGAACAGTCCACAACCCGGTCGTTATCCTATCACCGTCGTCGTGACAGATCCTTATGGGGCAAGAGACCAACAGTCTGTTGTATTAGCTGTTAGTGGTAAACCTGCCTTTATAAGTACTCCAATTATCAATGGTACAGTTAATCAGCCCTATACTTATTTTGCACAAGCAAAAGACAGTGGTGGTGATACTATCACTTATAATCTTAGTCAAGCTCCACAGGGGATGACTATCAATACTCAAACGGGTGAAATTAATTGGCAACCCTCTCAAGAGTCGGTGGAAAACATTACTGTCGAAGCGATGAATGAAGATGGTAGTGTTGCCACTCAAAGCTACACCTTAACCATCACCGCACAGGCTAATAGAGCACCTGTTATCACAAGTCAACCAACTACCTATACTGCAGTAAATAGTGCATATAGTTATCAAGCCACAGCGAATGATCCAGACGGTGATAAAGTGGTTTGGTCATTAGTTAAGGGGCCTGTAGGTTTAGAGCTGAACCGTGAAACAGGTAAGCTATCTTGGGCACAGGCCATTGCTGGCAGTTACCCTATTGTGATAGAAGTCAGTGACCAACGAGGCGGTGTGGCAACACAGGAATATACACTGCGCGTTGGCGTAGAAGCTAACCAACCCCCTCAAATTTTAAGTGTACCCAGTACGAAAAGTAGCTTAGGTACACCTTATCAGTATCAATTAATTGCTGTCGATCCTGATGACGATCCGTTAACTTACAAAATCACTAAAGCGCCAACTGGTGCAACGTTTAGTAATACCGGGCTATTTACATGGAATACCCCAGTACTAGGACAACATGAAATTGAGTTAACAGTTACGGATGGCTTAGTGACAGTTACACAGAGCTATACACTCGTCATTACACAAGAGTCCATCACTAATCAACCACCACTATTAACCAGTACGCCTGAAACAAGCACCGTGCTCAATGCACTGTACCATTACCAACTTGTAGCAACCGATCCCGATGGAGACGTACTACGCTATCAAATCAAAGAAGCACCTACAGGAGCAACCATTGATGCTAATGGCCTATTTTCTTGGCAAGCAAAGGCAGTGGGTAGCTATACTATTAAACTGGCGATAAGCGATGGTCATTATGAAGTAGAGCAAAGCTACACGCTCGTGGTTCGTGATTCACAACTACAAAATCAACCGCCACAAATTATTAGTTCTCCAAAAACAGTTGGCTCAATCAATAACGAGTATGAGTATCAATTAATTGCTGTTGATCCCGATAATGATCCACTGAGCTATTTTTTGGAACAAGGACCGGAGGGGATGGTGTTAGACTCCCATGGTGTTGTAAAGTGGCAAAAACCAACCTTGGGTAATCACAGTATTAAACTAAGTGTCAGTGATGCACAACACAAGATTGAACAAAGTTATACCCTCACTATTAGTAATCAAACCATTACTAATCAACCACCACAAATCACCAGTACACCTAAAGTACAAGGGGTAATTAATGAAACTTATCACTACCAAGTACAAGCTAATGATCCTGATGGTGACCCGTTAACCTATAAATTAGAAGAGGCACCTGCGGGTGTAATTATTGATAATAATGGGCTTGTTACTTGGTCAAATCCTACATTGGGTACTCATACCATTAAAATTGCAGTAAGTGATGGTAACTACACAGCCTCTCAAACCTATGGCTTAGCCATCAATTCATTACCTTCTGATAACAGACCGCCACGCATTACCTCAATCCCCGTCATGGATGGTCAAGAAAATATACCTTACAACTATCAAGTCACCGCGGTAGATCCTGATAATGACCCTATTGTGTACTCATTGGTTAATGCCCCTACAGGCATGACAATCGATGCGAAAACAGGCACATTAACATGGGACAAACCCACACGTGGAAGTTTTGATGTAGTCATTATGGCGAGCGATGGGCAAGCATGGGCTCAACAAGGTTATAAAGTGACCATTAAACCATCAGGCACAGCAGGCGGTGTTTTCACCGGTCAATTATTTGCTACACCGCAATTGGTTGAAGCAAACGAGCCCGTTACTGTGGATATTGTACTAAATGGAGGCACAACTCCTTATGAAGCAATCACCTTAACCCTTGATGGCAACCCTGTAACGGTTACAGGTAACAGTGCAAGCGTTGCTAGCAATCAATTAGGTTTACATACACTAGAACTGATTGCCAGAGATGCTAAAGGTAAAGAAGTTAGGCAGCAAGCAAGCTTTATTGTGAAAAATAAGGCTGATATTACCGCGCCTACAGCCGAAATAACCGCACCTGCTAAGTCAGATAATATTAATGTGGCAGAAATTACCACCATCACCGATATTATTGGTACAGCATCTGATGATAACCTAGTGGAATATCAAGTTTACCTTTCACCTGCTGATGAAGCTAAATGGGTTTCTATTGCTAAAGGCAATCAATCAGTGATCAATGGCAAACTAGGTACACTCAACCCACAAACCATGACCAATGGGCTTTATGACTTATTGCTGATCGTAAAAGATGAAGGAGGCAACCAAAGCAGCGCCAAAATTGGCGTGGTTATCAGTGGCGAACAAAAAGTAGGACAATTCTCGTTAAGCTTTACCGATCTTGATATTGATATGGGCAGCCTACCTTTACGCCTAACCCGTACCTACGATACTCGTCGCCAAAACGAAAGATTAGACTTTGGCTATGGTTGGAGTGTGAACTACCAAGATGTTAAAATTCAAACCAACGGTATACCAGGACGTGATTGGGATTTTGCGGAAATAGGTTTTGGCCTAAACAAAAAATTCTGCCCTAAGCCCGTCGGAACGCGAATGGTCACTGTCCGTTTGCCAGACGGTAAAATGGAAAAGTTTGAGGCTAAAACAATACCCGAATGTAACAGCTGGCAATCACAATCAGCCGGTAGTTTCTTCCAGTTAGACTTTGAGCCTAAAGCAGGCACTTATTCAACTTTAGAAGCAACTGATGTTGGTATGCTACGCGTTCATAATGGTGTTCTTTTTGATTACGATAGCTTAGACAAAGTCAATCCACAACAATTTAAATTAACCACCAAAGATGGGATGGTGTATTACCTAGATAAATCGTTCGGTATTCGTCAAATAAAAGACCGCCATGGCAATACCCTTAGCTATACCCATAATGGTATTCAACACTCTAACGGTGCGGGATTAATTTTTACCCGTGATAATAATGATCGCATTGTACAAGTAGATGCACCCGATGGTCGTGTACTTAACTACACCTACGATGGTGATGGTAACTTAGAAGGTGCCTTTGATCCTAAACAACTGGAAACACGCTTTGTTTATCAACAAAGTGCTGATTTAGTTCATCAGCTCAGTGAAATTTATGGGGCTGATGGTAAGCGTCTATTCAAAGCGGAGTTTGATGATAAAGGCCAACTGATTAATCAAGGTGATGGTTTAGGTTATAGCGTTAATCTAGAACATGACAATGATAATAACGTGGATAAAGTCACTGACCGTAATGGTAATACCACCACTTACGTTTACGACGATCAAGGCAATATTACCGAGGTAACGGACAGCAAAGGCAATGTGACGCAGTATACCTATGACCAATTTGGTAATGAAACCAGTATCACCAATGCCCTAGGCCATAAAACGGCCTATGAGTATGACCGCTACGGCAATGTCACCAAAGAAACCAATGCCTTAGGCTTCTCTACCGAAACCACCTATAACGCGGATGGTAATCCTACCCAAGTGATTGATGAGTTAGGCAGAGTCTCCAAAAATACCTATGATCAAGCAGGTGGTTTAACCCAAATCACTGATGCCATGGGGAATACAACCTATGTGGACTACACAAGTAAAGGTGATTTAGCCGTACTTACTGATCAAATGGGTAATACAACACGTTTTGGTTATCAAGACAGCAATGGCAAACGCCTAAAAATATCAGAAACCGATGCGGCTGGAAATGTGACACGCTTTGAATATGATAAAAACGGTAATGAAACAGCCCGTAAATACAATCTAGTGATTGACGGCAAAGCCACCGAAATGGTCACCCGCCA
>CAYNAM010000171.1:0-4436 GCA_964395065.1 uncultured Ventosimonas sp. | reverse complement strand
AAAAGGCTATGTTGAAGGTATTAGTAGAGGAATTACAGACCGTAACGCAACAGCGGATAACCAATTATTAGCCGATGTAGAACCTACTTATAATTGGGTGCGTTTAGCGCAACGCATACCTGTTCGAATTGAATTTGATGAGCTTCCTAGCGATATTCATTTGGCGGCGGGTATGACAGCGAGTGTTAGAATAGGTGAACCTAAGCTATCAGATATTTTTTCTTTATGGTAGTTGCGTAAGATAGTCTTTCTGATCCCCTTATTCAGGGGATAGTAAGATTAGCTAATGGTTACCTGGGGGAGTGCTGACATTTTTACTAACTGACTTTCATCGGGTAGCAGTGCTGAGGCTTCTCCTTCTAAAATACGCTTGTTTTTCTGATTAAATACCTTTGTTGAAAGTCGTACTTTATTTTTAGGGAGTTTTTCTAGAACTTCTATTTCTATACGCAATGTATCACCCGCATAAACAGGACGTAGAAACTCTAATGTTTGAGTAAGGTATATTGATCCTGGTCCTGGCAAATTGCAGGCCATTGCTGCGCTAATGAAACTAGCGCTTAGCATTCCATGAGCAATAGGCTTTTTAAAATTTGTTGTTGCCGCAAAGTCTGGGTTTAAATGTACAGGATTATTATCTCCAGAAGCGGCTGCAAATAATAGAATATCTTTTTCTTCTACAAGTCTTTCTATCGTTGCTTTTTGCCCTACAGTGATAGCACCATAAGTAATTGTTTGAATGTTTTCAGCCATGATTATATTCAGTCTTTGATTAAGGAATCGACTATTCTAACCAAAATTAATAATTTGTTAATAGATTTATATTTTTATAACGGTTTGATTAAGCTTACAGTTAGGTTGCTCTATTGTATTAAAAGATTAAATAAATAACCTTTAGTTATTGATGATGCTATAATTATAAGCTGTTATAACAATGTTTTTGTGGGCTATTAAGACAGTTTTATAAAGAGAGATATTAGACTAATTGTCTATGACTATTTGTGTGAGCTCGTTGGCTAATTATAAATAAGAATGGGTAAAGGTTTTTTTGTGGCTAAATTTACAACAGAGTTAGGGTTGCATAAATTAAATAAGGTAACAGTGATTGGCTTAGGGCTTATTGGAGGGTCTTTTGCTAAAGCTGTTAAAGATCTTAAGTTAAGTAAACAAGTGGTTGGATTTGACAATAGTCTAACCACACAAAAAACTGCCATTCAAAATGAGGTCGTAGATAGCATAGCAGAAAGTTTAAATGATGCCTGTCAGGGAGCCGATCTTATATTAATAGCGATCCCTATTTTGGCAATAGAAAAACTATTAAAGTCATTGTCTGCTTTGAATTTAAAAAATACAGTATTAACTGACGTCGGTAGTGTGAAAGGCAATGTTGTAAACGCATTAACTACATTGGCACCACAGTTATTGACTTATTTTGTTCCAGGCCACCCTATTGCTGGCTCAGAGCGTAGTGGAGTTGAGGCAGCAGATAGCCAGCTTTTTGTTAATCATAAAGTTATTTTAACGCCGACACAAGAAACAGATGAGCAAGCAATACAAGTGGTTCGTCTTATATGGCAAGCGTTGGGAGCAAACGTTGAGCTCATGTCAGTCAAGCGTCATGATGAAATTCTGGCAGCAACCAGTCATTTGCCACATTTACTTGCCTTTGGGTTAGTTGATTGCTTGGCAAAAAATAATGATAACTTAGATATTTTTCGCTATGCAGCAGGTGGGTTTCGTGATTTTACGCGAATAGCGGGTAGCGATCCTACTATGTGGCATGATATATTTTTAGCCAATAAGACTGCTGTATTAGCTGTTTTAGACAGTTATATGGAAGAGTTACAGCAACTTCGTATAGCCATGCTTGAGGAAAATGGTTCAGAGCTAATGGATGTGTTTACTCGTGCGAAAGCAGCACGTGGATATTTTAATAAAATTTTAGAAAGTAGAGCGAACATGAGTCATAAAACTAACCCAGCTACAGATTTAATATTTATTGCAAAACCTACAAATAAATTATCGGGATGCTTGCAAGTTCCAGGAGATAAATCCATTTCTCACCGTTCTATTATCTTTGGTTCGCTAGCAGAAGGAACAACTACTATTGAAGGGTTTCTAGAGGGAGAAGATGCACTTGCCACTTTAGAGGCTTTTCGAGATATGGGGGTTTCTATTGATGGACCTAGAAATGGGCAGGTTACTATACAAGGTGTTGGTTTGCATGGATTAAAAGCCCCTACCAAAACAATCTATTTAGGTAATTCGGGGACGTCAATGCGGTTGTTATCAGGGTTATTATCGGCTCAATCGTTTAATAGTACATTGACAGGGGATGAATCTCTATCAAAACGACCAATGAACCGAGTAGCTAACCCATTACGTGAAATGGGAGCGCAAATAGAAACCGGAGCAGAAGGCAAGCCTCCTTTAATCATAGAAGGTAATCATATGCTTAAGGGAATACGTTATGATATGCCGATGGCCAGTGCGCAGGTTAAGTCTTGCTTGTTATTAGCGGGTATGTATGCAGAGGGTGAAACGTCTATCAATGAACCGGCGCCAACGAGAGATCATACAGAACGCATGTTAAAAGGATTTGGTTACCCTCTTAATATTAATGGCTCAACGGTTACTATTCAACCTAATCATAAATTAACGGCTACCTCTATTCATGTGCCTGCTGATATTTCATCTGCTGCATTTTTCTTAGTGGCCGCTACCATTGCAGAAGACGCGGACCTGACATTAACACATGTAGGGATAAACCCAACACGAACGGGTATCATCGATATTTTAAAACTGATGGGGGCAAACATTACCCTTGAAAATCAAAAAGAGGTCGGTGGAGAGCCGGTTGCCGATATTCGCGTAAAAAGTGCTAAGTTAAAAGGTATTATCATTCCAGAAGAGCTAGTTCCTTTAGCCATTGATGAGTTTCCTGTACTTTTCATTGCGGCTTCTTGTGCAGAGGGTACGACTATTTTAACGGGGGCTGCTGAATTAAGGGTGAAAGAATCTGACCGTATACAAGTTATGGCTGATGGTCTAAAAACTCTGGGTATTCAGGCAGAGCCTACGCCGGATGGAATTATAATTAAAGGTGGACGTTTAGGCAGTGGTGAAGTTTGGAGTCATGCAGACCATCGTATTGCAATGTCTTTTGTCGTTGCCTCTATTCGTGCTCAAGGCGAAATTCGTATTCGTGATTGTGATAATGTAGCAACATCATTCCCTAATTTTATTCAATTAGCTCAACAATGTGGTATTAATGTAGTGGAGTTAAAATAAGCACATGACACAACACAATATTCCGCTTATTACGATAGATGGGCCAAGTGGTTCAGGTAAAGGTACAATTGCCACATTAATCGCTAATCATTTGGGCTATCATTTGCTAGACTCTGGGGCAATTTACCGTGTATTAGCATTAGCGGCCAAAAAACATGCGTTCTCTATGGATGATTCATTAGCGTTAGCAGATTTAGCTAAAAATTTAGATGTTGTTTTTAGTGTTGATGCTTTAAAAAATAACCAACTCATATTATTGGAAGGTGAGGACGTCACTCAAACAATACGCACAGAACAAGTAGGTGCTAATGCTTCTAAAATAGCTGCGCAAGCTTTGGTGAGAGAGGCGTTGCTGGCGCGTCAGCGAGCTTTCTTGAAGTTGCCTGGTTTAGTGGCAGATGGCCGCGATATGGGGACAGTTGTATTTCCTAATGCACAGCTAAAGTTTTTTTTAACGGCTAGTGCTGAGGAAAGGGCTAAGCGCCGTTATATGCAGTTGAAAGCAGTGGGAGAAAATGTTAAACTAGAAAGCCTTATTGATGAAATAAAAGCACGTGATGAGCGCGATACGAACAGAGCTATTGCCCCCTTAAAACCTGCTGCGGATGCTATTATTCTTGACTCAACAGCAACATCTATTGAGCAGGTATTAGACAGTGTTTTGAAAGAAGTAGCAAAACATGCAGTTTTTCATTAATTGATATATTAAATTTTCAACAATATCAAAAAAACCAGCGGTTATTTTTTTGATATTTTATTAATTAACCCGTATTTAAGCTGGAGATACGGTAAGACAGATTATCGTCTTTAACTACAGGTATGAACATGAGCGAAAGCTTTGCAGAACTTTTTGAAGAAAGTCAAAAAATCCAATTAATGCAGTCTGGTTCAATTGTAACTGGTACTGTTGTTGATATCGCTGGTGACTGGGTCATCGTCGATGCTGGTTTAAAATCTGAAGGTTTTATTCCTTTAGATCAGTTTGTAAATGAACAAGGTGAAGTAACCATTAAAGTAGGTGATAACGTACAAGTAGCGTTAGAAGCTGTTGAAGATGGTTGGGGTGAAACAAAACTTTCACGTGAAAAAGCTAAACGTGCTGAATCTTGGCAAACGCTTGAAGCTGCTTTCGCTGCTGAAGAAGT
>CAYNAM010000170.1:0-4457 GCA_964395065.1 uncultured Ventosimonas sp. | reverse complement strand
CAGGTTCTTTAGAAATAATTGTTTATGCTGTTTCCATCATGGTACTCTTCATTTTCGTTGTGATGATGCTAAATTTAGGGACACAAACTGTTAATCAAGAGTTACAATGGCTATCCCCAAAAACATGGGTTGGTCCAACACTGCTTTCATCCGTATTGTTGATAGAGTTTCTCTTTGTTATTTTTGTGGGCGATACCGGTTTAACCATTGGAAGTATTACCGTTACCCCTGTAGAAGTAGGCTTATCTTTATTTAGCACTTATTTATTAGCAGTTGAACTGGCTTCATTGTTACTACTAGCGGCCTTAGTCACTGCCTACCACATTGGACGCCAAGAAGCGAAGGATTAAAATTATGTTTGAAAGCATCCCTCTTGAGCACGGTCTAATTGTTTCGGCCATCCTATTTTGCTTAGGTTTAATAGGTTTGCTCATACGTCGTGATTTACTCTTTATCCTAATGAGTATTGAAATTATGATGAACTCTGCTGCATTAGCTTTTATTGTGGCAGGAAGTGCCCATACCCCTATACTCGTAGATAAAGTTGTTCAAGGTAAACATTTGCTCGTTCATGCTGCCGATGGTCAAGTCATGTATATCATGATCATTGCTCTCGCCGCCGCTGAAGCTGCTATTGGCTTAGCTTTATTGTTACAACTTTATCGTCGTTTCCATACCCTTGACATTGATGCAGCAAGTGAGATGCGCGGATGAACCTAATATATTTAACCGTTGGCTTCCCTCTTCTTGGCTTTTTAATATTAGCTTTTTCAAGAGGGCGTTTATGTGAAAAAATTTCAGCCATTATTGGCGTAGGAGCTATTGGCTTAGCAGCACTTTCTGCTGCATGGGTTAGCTATAGTTTCTTAACCAGTGGTCTAGCCGAGTATACCGCTCCACTTTGGTCATGGATTACTGTTAATGATCCTAATAATATTGGAAAAGCTCTATTTGATCCCAAATTAAGTTTCCATATTGATGGCCTTGCAGTCACTATGCTTTGTGTAGTCACAGGTGTTGGGTTCTTTATTCATCTTTTTGCCTCATGGTATATGAGGGGTGAAGAAGGTTACTCCCGCTTCTTTGCTTATATGAATCTGTTCGTAGCCTGTATGGTTATCCTTATTTTGGGTGATGATATTCTCTTCCTTTACTTCGGGTGGGAAGGTGTTGGTCTATGTAGTTATCTATTAATTGGTTTCTATTATACTGAGCCTAAAAATGGTGCCGCCGCATTAAAAGCTTTCATCGTCACACGTATTGGTGATGTGTTGATGGCTATCGGTATGTTTATTATTCTTTGGCGAGTACCTGAGCTTCTTTCTTTAAGTATTAGTGAAATGGCTAAGCCCGAGATGACTCAGATTCTTTTAGCTAAATTGGGTGAACCTTATTTAACAGCAGCAACCTTATTTTTATTTGGTGGTGCTGTGGGTAAATCAGCTCAAGTCCCATTACAAACTTGGTTAGCTGATGCAATGGCGGGGCCAACCCCGGTTTCTGCATTAATCCATGCGGCAACCATGGTAACTGCTGGTGTTTATTTACTGGTTCGCTTAAACTTCTTATTCTTCCCTGCTATATTTACGTTAGAAGTGGTAGGCATTATTGGCGCGATCACCTTGACACTAGCAGGATTTGCAGCACTTGTACAAACGGATATAAAACGTATTCTTGCTTACTCTACTATGAGCCAACTAGGCTATATGTTCTTAGCTACCAGTGTTTGTGCATGGAATGCGGCTATTTTCCATTTAATGACCCATGCGTTCTTTAAAGCATTATTGTTCTTATCCGCAGGTTCGGTCATTATTTCTTGCCACCATGAACAAAATATTTTCAAAATGGGTGGTTTATGGAAAAAGCTTCCTCTGGCTTATGCAGGCTTTATTGCGGGTGGTGCAGCGCTAAGTGCTCTCCCCTTCATAACCGCAGGATTCTACTCTAAAGATGAAATTTTATGGGAAGTCATGGCTGCGGATCATCCAGGTTTATTGATTGCTGGGTTGGCAGGTGCCTTTATGACATCGCTCTATACCTTCCGCTTAATCTTTATTGTTTTTCATGGTAAACCAGCGACAGAACATGCAGATCATGCTCATGCGGGCAAAGGTATAGCACATGCATTACCTTTGATTGTATTAATTGTCTTATCAACAGGGATTGGGGCTTTAATTACACCGCCATTAGGTGCAGCTTTTGCTTCTCCCGAACACACTATAACAGGTAAGCATACGCTTGAAATGATTTCTGCTTGTATTGGTATTGCAGGGATTCTGTTAGCAGCATTACTATTCCTTGGCAAACGTACCTTTGTGAATAGATTATCTGAAACAGCTATAGGTCGTTTACTGAGTTGTTTATGGCTAAATGGCTGGGGATTTGATTGGATTTACGATAAGTTATTCGTACAACCTTACTTGTTTATTACCAAATTGCTAGTCAAAGATCCTTGTGATAAAGCCATTGGTTTAATTCCATTAGTAATACGTGGTGGTAATAAATTAATGACCCTGACAGAAACTGGTCGTCTACGTTGGTATGCCCTGTCTCTGGCTTGTGGTGCTTTAGTATTAATAGCTGTAATGATTATTACATTTATGTCTTCGGCTAGCTGATTTAAACTTATAAAAAGGAATAGATATAGTCATGTCATCCCTATTATTACCTTGGTTAATTCTAATACCGATTATCGGTGGCCTTTTTTGTTGGCTTTCTGAACGGATTAGTAATTTTCTTCCTCGTTGGATCGCATTATTAACAATGATTCTATTAGTTGCTGTCTCTCTCTATTTTTGGGCGGTAGGTAATTGGAGTAGTGCGCCTAATCCTGAAGTTTCAACTGCATTGATAAATGGACAATCTAAATGGTGGATGTTTTATTTTCAAATGGATTGGATACCCCAATTAGGGATCAGTATTCATTTAGGAATGGATGGTCTTTCTATTCTACTGATTGTATTAACTGCTATTTTAGGATTATTGGCTGTTTTATGCTCATGGAAAGAAATTGATAAACGAGTAGGCTTCTTTTATCTAAACTTGATGTGGATTTTAGGTGGAGTTGTTGGTGTTTTCATTGCTGTTGACCTATTCCTCTTCTTCTTATTCTGGGAAACTATGCTTATTCCTATGTTCTTTCTTATTGCCTTATGGGGACATAGTGGGTCAGATGGTAAAACTCGTATTTATGCTGCAACTAAATTTTTTATATTTACCCAGACTAGCGGCTTACTAATGCTTGTGTCTATTATTACACTAGCACTTAAGAACTATACAAGTACAGGTATAATGAGTTTTGACTATATACAGCTACTAGGCACCAACTTAGGTAGCTTAGAATATGTATTAATGCTTGGTTTCTTTATTGCTTTTGCAGTCAAACTGCCTGTTGTTCCCTTGCACTCATGGCTACCTGATGCACATGCCCAAGCACCTACAGCTGGTTCTGTTGATTTAGCTGGTATTTTGTTAAAAACGGCTGCATTTGGTATTTTACGTTTTGCAATTCCTCTTTTCCCTAATGCTTCTGTAGAGTTTGCGCCTATTGCTATGTGGTTAGGTATCATTAGCATTATTTACGGTGCTATTTTAGCATTCCAACAAACAGATATTAAACGCTTGATTGCTTACACCAGTATCTCTCACATGGGTTTTATTTTAGTTGGGGTTTACTCTGGTAGTCTCTTAGCTTTACAGGGTGTTGTTGTACAGATGATTGCTCACGGATTCTCAGCCGCTGCTTTGTTTATTTCAAGTGGACAAATCTATGAAAGACTACACACCCGTGATATGCGTTTAATGGGCGGTCTTTGGGGTAAAATAACTTACCTACCAGCGATCATGCTATTCTTCAATGCTGCCGCATTAGGATTACCAGGAACAGGTAATTTCGTGGGAGAGTTCATGATTTTAATTGGAGCATTCCCGGCTGATAAAGTAGCTGTCTCTATTGCTGCCTTTGGTTTGGTACTAGCCTCTATATACTCATTGACAATAATGCAACGTGTTTTTTATGGTACAACACGCGGTAATTTTCATGAACCTATTCAAGGGCTCTGTAAGCGAGAACTTAGCATGATGTTCTTATTGATTATACTCCTTGTCTTATTAGGTGTTTATCCACAGATCGTTCTGGACACATCAGCTGCCACCATGAATGGTGTGCATGCTTGGTTCTCCCCTAACCTCGTTTCTCGGTAGTCGCTCATGGAACAAATACAACTAACAACAAGTCATTTTATAGCTCTCTTACCCATTTTGGTAATGACCGCTACCATTGTCGTTGTCATGTTATCTATTGCATGGAAACGCCATCATACCTTAACAGCAGCCATATCGATCATTGGAATGATTTTAGCCCTTATTGCTATTATTCCCGCAGTTAAACAAGTCGATGCTGCAAAACAAGTCATTGAAGTCACCTCTTTACTGTCATTTGATAAATATGCTTACTT
>CAYNAM010000169.1:0-4466 GCA_964395065.1 uncultured Ventosimonas sp. | reverse complement strand
ATACCTGTTCCTGATGTTAGCGTCATGAAGTTATTACGAAAACCAATTAAACCACGCGCAGGAATTGTATATTCTAAACGAACGCGGCCTTTACCATCAGGCATCATATTGGTTAAATCACCTTTACGAAGCCCCATTTGTTCCATAATCGTGCCTTGGTGTTGCTCTTCAATATCAATGGTTACATTTTCATAAGGCTCTTGCTTTTCGCCATCAACGTCTTTAATAATAACCTCAGGACGAGAAACCCCTAGCTCAAATCCTTCACGGCGCATACTTTCAATTAATACTGAAAGATGAAGCTCTCCACGGCCTGATACTTTAAACTTCTCAGCAGAATCGCCATCCTCTACGCGTAAAGCCACATTATGTAATAGTTCTTTCTCTAACCGCTCCTTAATATTACGGCTAGTTACAAACTTACCTTCCTTACCCGCAAAAGGAGAGTCATTGACTTGAAACGTCATACTCACAGTAGGCTCATCCACCGTTAATGCAGGTAATGCCTCAACATTCTGAGGATCACACAATGTGTCAGAAATAAAGAGCTGATCAAAGCCATTAATACAAATAATATCACCTGCTTGCGCTTCTTCTTGATCAACACGGTGTAAACCATGATACCCCATCACTTTTAAAATACGGCCATTACGTTTTTTACCATCAATATCAATAGCAACAACAGGAGAGTTAGCTTTAATTTTACCGCGTGCAATGCGGCCAATACCAATCACACCAAGGTAACTACTATAATCTAATGCCGATATTTGCATTTGGAATGGGCCGTCAATATCCACACTCGGCGAAGGCACACGATCCACAATCGTCTGGAATAAAGGCGTTAAATCTTCCGACATATTTTCAGGATCTAAACCTGCAATACCATTAATTGCACTGGCATAAACAAATGGGAAGTCTAATTGGTCTTCGGTAGCACCCAAATTATCAAATAAATCAAATACTTGATCAATCACCCAGTCAGGACGAGCTCCCGGACGATCGATTTTATTAACAACCACAATTGGTTTTAAACCTGCTTGGAAAGCTTTTTGTGTTACAAAGCGCGTTTGTGGCATTGGGCCATCCACCGCATCAACCAACAATAGAACAGAATCCACCATTGACATCACACGCTCAACCTCACCACCGAAGTCAGCATGTCCTGGTGTATCCACAATATTAATACGATAACCATTCCAAGCAATCGCAGTATTTTTTGCTAAAATGGTAATACCACGCTCTCTTTCTTGATCGTTACTGTCCATGACACGCTCAGAGTCCAACTCTTTACGCTCAAGTGTGCCAGACTGTCTTAATAACTTATCAACAAGGGTAGTTTTTCCATGGTCAACGTGTGCAATAATAGCAATATTACGTAGTTTTTCGATCACAATAACATCTCAAATAAAAATAGATTAATAAAAAATTCAGCGAACAACGACACTTTGGTTACTTAATCGGGGGGGTGATGACGATCACTACCGGCAAAATACATCGCGAATTTACGGACGATATACACGCACATTGACATGTCCCTCGCTTAATAGATGGTGAGCATGTAAACGACTCATCACACCTTTATCACAATAAAGCAGATACTGACGGTTTTCATCAAGCTTATTAAATTGCTGATTGATTGCATAAAAAGGAATTTCCTTAACTTCAACGCCCTCAAGCATAAGAGGATTATCCTCTGCTTGATCAGGATGACGAATATCAATCACAATTTGTCCAGCTAACACTTCAGACACCTGCTCAACATGGATATCTCTACCCAACTCCTCCATAATTTGGTCAACCGTCACCCATTTAGCTTGAGCGATGGCATTATCCAATATAGAAAAATCAAATTTTTCTTCTTCTCGTTCGATACGGTCAACCCTAGCACGAGTTGTCGGATTCACCGAAATAACACCGCAATACTCAGGCATATGACGCGCATATCCAGCTGTACCAATTTGCTCAGCCTGAGCAATAATATCCTCTTTATGGCTAGCAATCAGAGGTCGGATCACCAACATATCTGTGACCTGATTAATTACATTCAAATTGGTTAACGTCTGACTAGACACCTGAGAAATGGCCTCTCCCGTCACCAGTGACGTCAGCTCAAAACGTTTTGCCAGTTGAGTAGCCGCACGCAACATCATACGTTTTAAGATAACCCCCATTTGGCTGTTATCTACTTGAGTAAGAATTTCCCCTACCACCTGCTCAAAAGGCACACTAATAAACATCACTCGTTGAGAGCTAGCATACTTCTCCCACAAAAAGTGAGCGACTTCCATTACACCCAGTTCATGGGCACGACCACCTAAATTAAAAAAACAAAAATGGGGTAATAAACCACGGCGAATCATTTGATAAGCTGCTACGGTTGAATCATAACCACCCGACATTAAAACCAACACCTGATCTAATGAAGCAAGAGGATAGCCCCCAAGCCCTTTATAAGCATGCTCAATCAAATACAAATGCTGATCGCGGATCTCTAAACGAACCTCCACTTCAGGCTTATGCAACGACACTCCTTTAGGAGAACATTCACGAATCAAGCCAGCCCCAATCTCTCGCTCAACCTCCACCGAAGAAAAAGTATGCTTACCTGTACGCTTACAACGCACACAAAAAACTTTTCCCTCAATTTGCTTGGAAAAATGCTGCTTACACTTACTTAAAATATCACCCATATCCCCTAAAGGATATTCTACAACCTGCAAAAACTGCCCTACACCGGGAATACATTGCAATCTTTCAATAATCTGTGATTGCAACGCAGGTTCAGATACCGCCGAATTAACTTCAATGTGATCCCATTGAGTTACTACACAAATAGCAGGATCAATTTTCTTCAATACTGCACGGATATTTTTAGTCAACTGGTTAGCAAATTGCTTACGTACTGGGGTACTTTTAATTGTAATCTCAGCAAAATATTTAATAATAAATTTCATGGAATTTAGTCGAAGCGGGGCACACTGAAAAATAAAGTAGCAAATTATAACAAAACTTACGTCGCTATACACGCGCTTAATTTATAGAATAGAATACAATTACTACAAAATTTAATTATAAGGAGTTCATTAATGTTAACTAAATACAGCATTCTTCTCGTTAGCCTCATACTCCCCTCATTAGCACAAGCGGCCTCGTTAAAAGAATATAACATACACCAAACCTTACAGGCCGTAGCAAAAAAAAGCAATGTGGGCATACCAAGAAAGATCAACGCAGATTTGACCGACAACGGCTACACAGTGCAAGATAACACCCTAATCAACCATATTACAGTCTCAAGTAAACAAGCAGCTGAAATGCGCAAATACCCTAAAACGATGCGTCACCAGCTGACACAAAGTGTTTGCACGAACCAAGGGTATCGAGACCTCTTACAAAATGGCGCTATATTAAATTACCAATTTACAGAGAAAAACAAAAAACCTATTTCAGAAGAATTATTCTTTGCATCAGACTGCGGTTTGTAAACATCAAAAATCAACTAGCTTGCATACATCATATGCTGGTGTCTCGTAAGGGTGTGCTGCTTTCAAAGCAGCAACAGCCTGAACAATCACAGAATCCGATACCACCAACTCTACTCGCCACTCATCAACAAATGCTAGTTGCTGTGCTTCACCAATAAAAGGTTGGCTCCCCTCTAGTGGCCTAAACTGCCCTCTTCCCAAGACCTGCCAACAGCACTCTGCATAATCACCTACTTGCCCTGCTCCAACAGCAAATAAGGCTTTTTTAACCTGTTCAAGATGCGACTCCGGAACATAAAAACACAACTTATACACCTAAACACCTCCATAATAGTCAAAAACACAACTACGCTACCAACCGACACAAAAAAACACATTGCTGAGCAATAGTATAACCTGCGCCTGATACCCTATCGAAGAAAAACTTTCGCCACATATTCCTCATCACTCCAAGAATTGTCACCTTGTTTTTTTAGCTTTATTTTCCGCATATATAGAGATCGATTTACTATGTATGTATTTTCGCTACTACTTATTAAGCCATTATTATGGATCCATAATTACAATAGTTTATAGATGATTAGGTTACTTTTAGATAACAATGATCTTTATCTATTTTTGGTCAATTTTATCTGTATACACTCTGCCTATAGCTAATATACGAACCATTCAAAATTTGTAGAATGACAATATAAATTAATCAGCAAGGTATAGTTTATGTCATCAACTACTAATAAAACCTCTAAAAGCCAAAAGTTAGGTTTGATTTCCTTGGTAGCTATTGTTGTTAGCTCAATGATTGGGAGTGGCGTTGATGGTTTACCACAGAATATGGCCGCAAACTCTGCATTAGGCCCTATTATTATCGCATGGCTTATTTGTGGTTTTGGTATGTTTTTTATTGCTAGAACATTTATTGTTCTTTCTGATATACGGCCTGACTTACAATCAGGTATATACATGTATGCGCGGGAAGGTTTT
>CAYNAM010000168.1:0-4567 GCA_964395065.1 uncultured Ventosimonas sp. | reverse complement strand
CTTGGCGCCCCTCAAAGTTACGATTAGAGGTTGAAGCACAATGCTCACCACTTTCCAAACGATCAGGATTCATGGCTAAACACATGGAGCAACCGGGTTCACGCCACTCAAAACCTGCTTCAATAAAAATTTTATCCAAGCCTTCTTTTTCAGCTTGAGCTTTAATCAAACCAGAACCCGGAACAACCATCGCTAACTTAACATTGGCCGCAACTTTACGACCTTTTGCTACCTTAGCCGCTTCACGAATATCCTCAATCCGTGAGTTCGTACAAGAACCAATAAATACTTTATCTACTTTAATATCGGTAATGGGCTGATTAGCCGATAACCCCATGTATTTCAACGCGCGCTCAATTGATCCACGCTTAACAGGATCAGCTTCTTTAGCAGGATCAGGTACGGTAGCATCAACTGGCAACACCATCTCAGGCGAAGTTCCCCAGCTCACTTGGGGCTTAATAAAAGCAGCATCTAACTCGACCACGGTATCAAAATGTGCACCATCATCAGACACTAACTCTTTCCAACTCGCCACGGCTTTATCCCAATTTGCACCTGTTGGCGCAAAAGGTCTACCCTTCACATACTCAATGGTTTTATCATCCACTGCCACTAAGCCAACACGAGCACCCGCTTCAATCGACATATTGCATAAGGTCATACGCCCTTCAACGGATAACTCACGAATCGCACTCCCCGCAAATTCCATCGCATGTGCTGTACCACCAGCAGTACCAATCTTACCAATCACAGCCAAAATTACGTCTTTAGCGGTAACACCTTCAGGTAACTTACCTTCAACCTTAACCAGCATGTTTTTCATTTTTTTAGCCACCAAACACTGCGTTGCTAAAACATGCTCAACCTCTGAAGTACCAATGCCGTGAGCCAAAGCACCTAATGCACCATGAGTTGAGGTGTGAGAGTCACCACAAACAATAGTCATGCCTGGTAAAGTTGCACCCTGCTCAGGGCTAATGACATGCACAATCCCTTGGCGAATGTCATTCATTTTAAACTCTAAAATACCAAAGTCATCACAGTTCTCATCCAAGGTTTCAACTTGTAAACGAGAAACAGGATCAGTAATTGAATCAATCCCACCTTTACGATCAGGGGTCGTCGGCACATTATGATCAGGTGTTGCAATATTGGCATCAATCCGCCAAGGCTTACGACTTGCTAAGCGCAACCCCTCAAAGGCTTGTGGCGAAGTTACCTCATGCAAAATATGGCGATCAATATAAATTAAAGCCGAACCATCATCACGTTGTTTTACCAAGTGCTGATCCCACAACTTATCATATAACGTCTTAGCAGACATGGCATTTCCTCATCACGGTTAATCTAACTATTCTTTATTTTTATATATACTAAGTCCAACTTATTAATAAAACAAATTTATATTTTTTATAAAATCAATTCCAAATAGGAATGAGTGATAATTTATAAAAAGAAAAGCCCCAATAATGGGGCTTTCATGAACAAGCTATTGAATTAAATTTCTGATTTGCGTTTTTCAGCCAACTCCATGATTGTAACCATCAGCGGATTTCCCCCCGCTTTAGCCAATCTCATTGCCGAAAACATATTACGCTGTATATCTCTAATTTTTGTATGAGTAAGACTTGCTACCTCATCTAATATTCTGTTAATTTCTTGAATTGTTGTCGATGATTTTAATAAATCAACTATACCATCGACATTCATTGCAGCATTTGACATTATCATCACCTCGTTTTCAAATGAATTTACACTATACGCTTAAATACGAAGTTAAAAAGTGCTAAAATGTTTCCTAAAATAACTACACCGTAATAATAACCTACTGCAAATAAACAATAGCATAGAAATTAATTAGCTAGTTATGCTAAAATTAATTATATTGCGCTTGTAGCTCAGCTGGATAGAGCGACCGCCTCCTAAGCGGTAGGCCGCGGGTTCGACTCCCGCCTCGCGCACCATGTATAAGTATCTCAATGCACTGCTTATTCATTTTTTATATAATAAATAAAGATTTACTAAAAATTACTTTCAAATCTACTGCAGAAAAACTTCATGCATGATAGTAAAGGTTTAATTATTTATACGTTAAAGTAAAGGTTGCTGTGCTATTAGCAGTTCCTGGAGTTACTGTTGCACCCGATTGATAATAACGAGCTTGCAGTGGAATTATAAATGTTCCTTCATAACCAGGGGAGTCAAATGAAATAGGTGTGCCAAGTTTGAAAGGTAAACCATTATATAATAATTGCACAGCAACTCCTGTTGCGCTTAGTGCATCTGACTTAATATTAAGTAATCCTTGTGTTGCATCCAATACATCCCCATCAACTTGTATGAATACTTCGGCATTAATTGAGCAATTTAACGAAATATTAATATTTTTTAAATCATTAAGAGAGGTTCCGACTCCATTAAATTGATTTTTTACAACAGTCCCCATTGGGACATTAATGACAGGCGTGTTAACCGTACACGCTGGTGTAAGGATATTAAATGCACTCATAGAAACGGTGTTTTGAGGAGAGGGATACAGAAGAAGACCTTGTCCCAAAAAAGATAAACCACCGACTGTTTGAGCAGCTACCCTACCCGATGAGACAGTATTCGCAATTTTATAAAACTCTATCTGTGCATTTCCTGCTATATTTAAAGTGGCAGGAATTGCTGAGGTTTGAGAGCAAATAGCATGTGAGTTAATATTACCTAGTATTAAATTACTTCCATCTACCCAGCCAACCGTACCGCAATTAGCACCTAATCCTCCCAACGCATATCCAATGCCATTCATACTTGTTTTATATATTCTTTTACCATTAATCGTTTTTACATATTCCCCTGTTGACGTTACTCCATAAATATATGAAGTTAATTTATTATCGCTGTTATCACATGAATAAATATAAGCATATGTTGAAATTACTACGGAACCTATTACACTGTCCACAGGTACATTTTGTGAAACTGTTAAATCTGGTGGAGAAATAACAAGAGTCGGCGTAGTAGTTGTACAGGTCCAAGCATTGGCCATATTCGAAAATAATGACATTGTTAATATAAACAAATAAATAAAAAAATAATGCATACTAAATTCCTATTAATTACATTGGACAGATACAGAAATAATATCTGATTGAGGATCGACAAGTTTGTAAGGGGCCTCACAGTGGCCATCAGCCCAACTTACAGAAATAGTACCCTCAATAGGTGCACCATTTAAGTATACTTTTTGTCCATCATCAACAATCCCTGTAGACACTACGCCATTATTACTAACGGTCGCTTTAGCACCAAAAGGAATATTTACTCCCTGTAGTGTAACAAAAACTTTGTATCCTATACTTGTTGGATAATTAGCTAAAACAATAGCACCACGAGTAGGCACCACTGTTCTAGTATTAGTTGATATGTCTGCACGCGCCCCTAGACTTGAAGTATCAAGAGATAAATCATTTCGTTGGTAAGGGCTAACATAGGGAACAATTGCATTGCCCCATCTATCAGTCGAAATACCGGGATTACCTATAACTTTTACATTATCAGCATCTTTAGCCCGAACTAAAGCTATTGTTTCTCCCAATGGCTGAGAAAAAGTTACTCCATGAGGATGAACAACAATCCCTCCCATTGCAGAATAGTTAACTTGTTGAGTATAGCGGGTATAATTATACCCCACTTGGTACTCTCCAAAACTTGCTTTATAATCAACAGAAGCACCGCCAGAAGAGCCAACCCCGCGGTTTGTATAACCTTGTTGTAAATTATAACTTAAGTTATTATCTTCTAGGACAGTACCAGAAATGCCTGCCGTCGTAGTATTGTTACCTTTATCATCCGAACTAGTGGACAGATTTAACCACGTATTACTATGGATAAAGTCTAAAGGAATCTGCATGGTTAATGAAAAAGTCTGATCTTTACGTCCATAATACATATCTTTAGAATAACTATAATTAAAGCTATAGTTAATCCCTTTATAGCTCTTATTATAGCCAAGATTCAAGCTTCTTTCTTTGCCACTGTTACTCCAGTATTGCTGCTGATAACCTGTTACATAAAGACTACCGTAGTCTCCTAACGTTTGATTAATGCTAAGCTGTAATCGATCACGCTTTCGTTGACCATTACGCCATATTGCATAACCTTTTCTAATTTCATCCTCATCAAGAGTTCCATTAGAATAATAAATTGGAGTATTTTCATAATAACCATTAGCTTCAGAGAAATCTCTATACTTAGATGTTGAATAGCGGTAACCCGCTAGCGAAAAGCTAGTTCCTGTTGATAAAACCTCTTTAGAATACTGGAAGCGGAATGAACCACCTGTATTATTCTCGCCCAACATCTTTGCATTGGCTATTGTTGCATCAAACGAAATAGAACCTAAATCACCCAAACTTTTACCAAGCCCTAATAATAGAGAATTATAGTGCTTAGAGGTAATAACACCGCTGTATATCGTTGAGGTATAAGGAAGCCCGTAAATACCAGTTGCTTGTAAAAAACTTGGTGTTTTATCACCTTTTGATCGGGAGCGGTATTCACCAACAGTTAACGAATA
>CAYNAM010000167.1:2571-4572 GCA_964395065.1 uncultured Ventosimonas sp. | reverse complement strand
TTGAAAAATTTTGATTTTCTTTTTTTAAGCGGAAATGCTTAAGCGGTCAATAATTTGAAACAAGTTCGGAAATAAAGGAAAAAATATTTAATTTTTTAATTAAAGATAAAGTTTTCTTTTGTATATATTAATTAATTTACATTTTAAACATTTAAGGCTCTTTTTTAAATTTGTTTACGACACTAATGCCACCAACCAGTAGATTTTGGATGAGGAAAAGGGCTATCAGGGTTTCTTACTTAAAACTATTATTTTTCATTATTATTCATTTAAGATCAGTTTTCTTTATATATAAAATACTTTTATTTTTAGAGATACTAGATTTTTATTAATAAATACAAAATACACACCACTATATATAACAAATGGTACTATTAATTTTTAAATATGTTTGATTTTCTTAATTTTGTCAATGTTCTATTTAGATCTATTGTAGAAGTTTATATATTTGAAAGTACTATGTTAAAACCTTCTAGATTTTTTCATTTTTTATTTCAAAAGGTTTTCTATACACAGAATACTATATTTGCCTTTAAATCAGTTTCTATTGAGTCTCCTTTTTATAAATTCCTCTTTCTTGACATCTTCAGTTGAAATCATTATTAAATCTAAGATTTTACAAATTCCTTAAAAATTTAAGATTTAATATATTCTAGCAATTAGAATCAATTTGAAATTACTATAATATTTCTTCCAAAACAATTGAGATACTAAAAAAAATCGGCTCTGTTTTGTAAATCATATCAAAACAAAATCTGGAAAAGCCTGTTCTGGACACACATAAATCTCTAAGTGATTTTGATTTTTTAAAAATATTGCTTAATTTTTTTGAATTTAAAAAAATATTAAATTATTTTGAAAAATTTAATTGACCCATCAGGAAGAAATCACCGAAGAAATTTCTAGTGTTATTTATGATTTTTGATTCACTTAGCAGTGATATGAAGTTAGCTGTACATAGTCATACAATATAGTCGCATTTCATTGCTGTAAGTGGTGACTGTGTTGTACTAAACGTACATGACTACTATGAGTGAGAGCTGCTAAATTCATTTTGACTGCTAAATAAAAACTGCATGCTATCGTCTATAGTTTTCTTCCTTCGCGGATAACTATATTTAGTTTGTAACATTGAATTAACACGATGCATTTCGTTTTGCATTTTTCATGATTTCTTGTAACCCTCTTTCTCTTCCTTTACCCCTCTTGTCTACAAACTAACAAAGAAATCATGAAAAAATTCAAGAAGAAATATATCGGGTAAATCTAGTGTAACTGGGAAAATTTTCAACACGCTGCTATAAATATAGTTACTATTTAGTAAATCGAAACTATATATAGTCATCTTTTGAATCACTAATGATTTCAAATCTCATGGTTTAAAATCACACCGATTTGAGAACACACCTGTATTTTAAAAAGTTTTCGACATTAAAATTTTGAATTCTAAGGCATATAAATAAAAATTATAATGTTCAAGTTAAATTTGTGAATCATATTTTAGATTTTTTATCAGAATATATAGAATTACCTACTCTTTTTTTTATTTGATAGTCGAAATATTTAATGGGAAGATTTTGTTTTGAAATTACTATTGTAATTTTGATACTACATACAGGAATGCAAACACCCCAAAACATGAACGACTCAGAAACATTTACATAAATTTGTTAGCGTTTCTGAAACGCTTACGTTTTTAAGAGTCGAAATGTCGAAAAATTTATATATTTTTGTTCAATTTCTGCATTTAACGAAGATATGATCAATTCAGTGCTTTTTATATATAAGTCATTTTTGGACGAAAATTTTATTGGTCAAGAATTTAACTATAGCAAAAATATAACAATCAGAGACAAACTCGAAACGTGAACACTGTAAGGTAAAATATATATTGAACATTTGTTTCTTTTTGGCTTTTTTTAATCTTCAGACATTCAGTGCTGCTAACTTAGGTCATTGTAGGCTAGATTAAGCTCTTTTTGCGTGTGATTAAAAACGGAA
>CAYNAM010000167.1:0-2471 GCA_964395065.1 uncultured Ventosimonas sp. | reverse complement strand
TCGCTTTATTTCAGCCCGATTTTCTTTTAACGTGTTTTTATTTTTGCCCTTTCATGTTGCATATTATCACTCTGGGCTTCGAAGAGCCCAGAGTGACCCCTAGGCCTGTTATTAGGAGGCCTATAATACCTCTACTAATTTCCTCCTTTAGTTTTTAAGATTTAAATACTTATAAGAAGGAATATTAAAAAAAACTTTACTTTTATTTTTCTTGAAAGTCCTGTAAACTAAAGAATAATGAAAAAAATTGTGTATTATGTTGTGTGTTTACAAATCCATTTAAAATATACAGTAGAGTAAAAAATGTGTCCCCAGGGTAAGCTATATCTTACAAATTATAAGCTCAAATTTAAAGTTTTATATACGAACGTAAAGCTTGGAATTTTAGCTAAAAAACGAAGCCAAAAAATATCTCAAAATCCAAGTAGTATTTTTAAAATTCGACGTTGAAGGCGCTAAGGTCGGCAAAAATTAGTGTTGATTTCGAGATTTCGGAATATTTTTCGAAATACTTAAAAAATGTTATTTTTCCGATTTAAATTTATTCTATATATAATTAGCATCTAATTTAAAAAATTTTGAAAAATGTGACCACGTGGCTTTTGCGGTTCTAAAAACGATTTGGGATAAGGACAATTTTTGAAAATTTCCGTTTCGTAGTTGGGCGAACACTCTATGAAATGGTTTTTGTTTCATAACCTTTTTTATATGTAATCCGATTTTGCCCATTTTTAAGATCAAGCTGCTCCAATATAAGACAAATGTTGTGACCCCTTTGATTGCCCCGTTTGTGCTTACGTTACGTATTTTTAATTTTACAGATGAACACTCTGTGAGACAGAGGGAGGTTCATTGCTAGATCGACTCAGAATTTCCTCAGGAACGATAATATACATGTTATAAACGGAATGACAAACCCAATATACATATTGGCATGAACTAAAATCTTTTTTTCCATTTTTAAGCGTAAACGAAATATAAGGGCCTGTTCAGAAAATCGTGTGATTTCAAAACACTTTATTGATTTCTACCAGATGTATACATTTGACAATTATTGTTATAAAGTTTAAATGAAACATAAAAAAAAAATAAAGCCGTTCGAAGATTTTTTGTGATTTGTCCGTTATATGATTTACAGAACAGGCCCGATAGTTAAATATTCCTTAATGGTTTAATGATTTTTTTTTTTTTTAATTTCAAAACACAAATATGGATCAAAAATCTAATATTACAAAAAAATTAAGCAAATAACTGCAATTGAATAATCAAATTTATTTTAAACTGATATCAGATCATTTAAACCAATATTCAATTGCCTGTTTTTCGATGACGTTAGAAACTTGAAGTTTGCTGATGACCATGTTAGACCAGATATTAGTACGATTAATTTTGAACTATTATGCCTTTTTTACAAAGCCTGCACCATTTCCTAGATTATAACTTCTTATTTATATCTCGACTAGTTATACGATAAGAGTGTTAAATTTGCTCCATATCTCAACAAATTTATTAACTTTAGGGACATTTAACAATTTACTGCATTCTTTAGCAGCTGAATTCTTAACAAAAAACTTCGTACAATCAATTTATTCTTCAAGTGTCTGTAAACACTATATTCTGTTGAAGTATTTAACATTTAAAGAAATATATTTTATAATTTTCGATATATTTTTATCATTTTCGATAGACAGTAGATGTGCCCCTATAACGATTGTTCTTCTTCTATCATATAAATACTTTTAATCAACTTAATATCACTTTTCTTTAATGATTCCAATCTAAATTTCTACTGACTGAATGAAATTATCTAAATTAGTCCAAACGGGTTCGTCTAGACAACTTTCGGGTAAAACAGGAAATAAATTTACTCCCTTTAGGGAGAAAATTCATTTCCCTTTTACACAAAAAATACATTAAAAAGCCAGTACTGTGCTTGAACCATCCCTAACATGTAGTTACGTATTTGAGATAAGTGTCTGATTTTTAAATTGTTCCAAAAAGGGCTTGGTTTGTTCCCTAACGATTCTGTAGAACTAGTTCTGAGCGTTACAATTTCTAGTTCTCAGTCCGTTCTATAGAATGGTTTCGAATTCAGGTGACAATTTGGAACAAAAATCATTGGTCGTAACGTCAAAATAGAACTAGTACTGGATATTTTCATTCGTTGTGAAACGGATGGAATTTTTTCTGGGTCTAGATATTTGAAACAAATATAATGTGGGAAATAAGGAGATGTTGTAAAAATTTGGGAAATAAAGTGATAAAATTTTGAGACTTTCAGAGTATTTTAAACTTTGAAATATATTATACATTTCCAAATATTTCTGTATATTAATATAAAGTAGGGTAGAAGGGAGATGTTTTGCCGTAGAGGCACAAGTGCCAATGTCAAATATCTCGAAAACTGTTTATTACATATATCTCCTTCCGGATTAATTTATTATATTCCTCTATCAAAGATCTTTTATCCA
>CAYNAM010000166.1:0-4575 GCA_964395065.1 uncultured Ventosimonas sp. | reverse complement strand
AAGGGGAATATACACATGACGGCCCCAGCAGAATGGATATTGATAGCTCAGAAGCAATGATTAGCTCGGCGATCTTAGGTTTTGGGATTATCCATTTACCCGATTATCTTCTTTATGAACCGTTAGCAAATAAAGCGCTGTTACCTATTTTAACGGAGTTTCCTTCTCGGGTAGAACCTATTCGTATTATGTATCCGAGCAAAAAACACTTGTCTCCAAGGATTCGAAAATTTATTGATCTGATCTCTGAAGAATGGCAGCAAAATGGCGTTCCATGGAAAGAAATACACAAGTCGCTTTAGTTTACATCGCCTCTTTTTCCCTTTAGACGGGAAACACATTCCCGAATAAATTGATTACCATAGATGTAACTCATAAGTTATTTAATTTGTCACTTATGGTGCTACTTTTATAGAATTAGAGGTGTACACATGAAATCTTATAACTTTTTAAAACCTATCATCCTGCCTAATGGTGTTACATTAAAAAATCGTGTTGTGATCGCTCCGATGACTGAACAAATGTCATTTGAGGATGGTTCTGTAACAAGCGATGAAATACATTACATGCAACAACGTGCTGGCGGTGTAAGTCTTTTTATTACACCTGTTGCTTATATTAATCCTGAGGGTAAAGGCTTTGAAGGCCAATTAGGTGTAGAGAATGACAACAAAATTCCAGGGCTAAGACAATTAGCTTTTGCTATAAAATCGCGTGGTGCAAAAGCTATTTTACAAATTTTTAGCGCTGGGCGTATGACTAACTCAAAAATTCTTAGAGGTTTACAGCCAGTTAGCCCTAGTGCTATTGCCGCTGAAAGGCCAGAAGCTGAAACACCCCGTGAGTTGACTCCTAATGAAATTGAGCAATTGATTCAAGATTTTGCTCAAGCAACACGCAGAGCCATTGAAGCTGGTTTTGATGGAGTGGAGTTGCACGGTGCTAACACGTATTTACTGCAACAGTTTTTCTCACCTCATTCTAACCGTCGCACGGATAAATGGGGTGGAAATATTGAAAATAGACTTAGATTCCCCCTTGCTGTAATTGAGGCTACTGTTAAAGTAAAAGAGCAATACGCAACTAACGATTTTATAATTGGTTATCGTTTATCACCTGAAGAGTTTGAAGAGCCTGGAATAACATTAGAAGATACTAAGCGTTTAGTCAGTGAGCTACAAAATACAGCGATTGATTATGTTCATTTATCGTTAGGTGATATTTGGCGTACCTCTTTCCGTGATAAAACCGATAAAACTCCGATCATTACACAATTAAAAGAAATCTGTGTCAATAAACCGCTCATCGGCGTAGGAAACGTTAGAACACCAAAGCAAGCGGAGGAAGTGCTTGATAGAAATATCGATATGGTGGCGCTCGGGCATCAACTTATTATTGAACCTCATTGGGTTGAAAAAGTTATGTCAGGAGACGAAGCGTTAATTCGATACCAGCTCCACGCTGCTGATTTAGAGGATTTAGGTATTAAACCTCCATTTCTGGAGTTTATCCGTAGCATGCCTGGTTTTGAGATTAAAGGTTTAACGGATGGACGTGATCATCAGATAGGTGATGTTACATATCTTTGAAAAAGTAGGATGATAACGAAGAGATATTAACTCGGTAAGTTTAATCAAGATGAGGATTTGAATAACATAGTATTACAAAAAATAATACTTACTAACATTATGCCCTAGCTGTTTAAATTATAGCTAGGGCTTTAGTTTTTAATAAGTATGTATCTAAATTACCTAGCCTACTTACTTATTTTCAAATTATTCATTACTGTCGTACGGACACATTACTGCATTACTAAAAGTTAGAAGAATACCAATGACTGCTATTGGCTCAGGCTATTGTAAAGTCGGGTATGACAGTGTGTTATCCCAAATCTGGGCTGCTATATTTTATGATGAGTTGATCTTTATTGAGCTTAAGCAAATTCTATGTAAAGCTCCTATTTTTATATGAGCCCAAATAAATGAATTGATTATTACATGTGATTATTCTAAAATTATTACATGTAATAATTTAATTGTGACTTATTTTCATAGGAAAGGGGAAATAGAAATGGTGATCATAACGCTTTTAGGTATGGCAGTTGTCTTTGCAATTGTTTCTGCAATTAACGCAATTGGTACTCATTTTGCCGCGTCAATGGCTGAAGCAGAATATCCAGATTATAAGCAGACATTTTTAACAATTTTTTTTGGATATATGATATTTACTGGTACTATCGTTTTATTAAATATGTTAAATATGGCGAATAACTTTTTTATTTCTATTGCTTGGTTTGCTGTATTAGCATGGGTGATTTATCAGCTAGTTAATAAACTTGGGATAGAGGGGAATAAGAATATTATTATTTTTATTGGAATGTCATTCTTTTTTAATGTTGTAATTGGTATCATACTTGGCATGATCTTTTGATTAATTATATTTGCCTAATAAATACTAAGGAACTTTGTGTTGCATGAAAATTAGGGTTAGTCATATTCTAAAAGCATTGGCTGTATTATTATTTATAGGAGGTATTTTCGCCTTATTTATAAAACAACCCATTAAGCCGATTACCCATAACCAGAAAGAGTTATACAATAGCTCTCTCTATCAATATTTAGCTAAGTCAGGCAAAGAAAAGAAAGCCTGGGTGAGCTCAATTAAGAATAATAAAGATAATACAAGTAATATTATTGTGAAATTTTTTGATGAGTATGGGCAAACTAAAGAGGCTTTTATTTCTTTTGTCAAAGTAAAATATAACGAAGGTGATTTTGTCGATATTCTTTATAACGTCAATGCTCCTAATCAAGCGCGGATCCTTCCGCAAGCAGAGACAGTATATAACTGGCCATTGTTTGGATGGTGCATCTCTATAAGTATTGTACTGTATTGGCTAGGTGCTTTTCGTCAAAAAGTTTCAGGTGGCATTGAATAACTAAGACAGTTGGAAAACGAACCATCCTCATCTCACACACTAAAGCCCTCACAACGAGGGTTTTTTTATGTCCATATATCAAGCAAAACACAAAGCACGTGGTCGTTATGGAGTATTGACTCCAGCCAATGAGTGGCTTGTTAACTTTTTAGGTGATAAAGAGCAAGCACAGACTAAAGCCGATGAGCTCAATCAACAAGCACAACTAAAACAACCAATAAAGGTTGTGAAGACAACCGGCATGCTCAATTCTAATAAAAGCCGAAAAAATCATTTCACGCTAACTGATAAAGGTTGGATAAGTACAGGAGAGTCATAATGGGTGGTGTAAAAAAAGCATTTAAGAAGTTAACTAGCGCGATTGGTTTAGGTGGATCTGAGACACCTAAAGTGGTAGAAAGAGACCCACAAAAAGAAGCAGAAGAAGCAGCTAATAAAGCAGCTGAAACAGCCAATCTTGAATTAGCACAAAAGAAAAAGCAACGCCGCGCCAGTAGTCTTTTATCGACGGGTGGGGAACAAGGTAGCGCCAGTACCAAGCAAACATTAGGCGGTTAATTGATGGAAAATCTAGCTAATAAAATTAGTAGCCGTTTGGCAACCTTGCAATCATTACGTAAACCTCATGAGCAAGTATGGAAAGAATGCTTTGATTTTTCATTTCCTATCCGTGGTGCAGGGTTTAATAGTGAAGTTGTCACGTCTTCAACTATACAGCGCAAAAAATCGCAGCTATTTGATTCAACGTTAACCGATGCGGCACGTACACAGGCCAGTGCTATCATTAGCGGTTTAACACCTGCTAACTCAAGATGGTTTGGTTTAGATGTGGACCATGCCAGTGATGAAGAAAAACGTTGGCTAGATCAATCAGCTGATGTGTTGTGGCGTAATATCCATAACTCTAATTTTGATTCTGCTGCTTATGAGGGGAATCTTGACTTGATGAGCGCAGGCTGGTTTGCATTGTACATTGATACTGACCGTGAAAAGGGCGGCTTTGTTTTTCAGCTATGGCCTATTGCTAGTGTCTATTGTGATACAAGTCGTGCTGATGAAAAAATAGATATTGTCTATCGTTGTTATGAGCTAACGGCAGAGCAAGCCGTTAATGAATACGGTGATGCACTAGCAGAAAAAGTTAAAAAACAAGCTGAACGAGAGCCTAGCAGTAAAATACGATTTGTTCATGCGATTTACCCACGTAAAAACGGTAAACAAGGTGAGGTAGCCAAAAAGTTACCCATTGCCTCAGTACATGTAGACCTAGACAATAAACGGGTGGTTAGAGAAAGCGGTTATAATGAAATGCCTGTAGTCATTCCACGCTGGATGCAAATTCCACAAAGTGTTTATGCCATAGGCCCGGTTTCTGATGCATTACCCGATGCTAAAACGCTTAATGAAATAAAACGTATGGAGCTGGCGAATGCTGACTTAGCGATCAGCGGTATGTGGATTGCGCAAGATGATGGCATTCTCAATCCTCAGGCTATTACTGTGGGGCCGCGTAAAGTTATTATTGCCAATAGTGTTGACAGCATGCGACCTTTGCACAGTGGGGCTGATTTTAATATCTTATTTACCAAGTGTGAGCAACTGCAAGCAGAGATTCGTAAAATCATGCTGGCGGATCA
>CAYNAM010000165.1:0-4584 GCA_964395065.1 uncultured Ventosimonas sp. | reverse complement strand
CAAAAATAATCACAGGAACAATAGTCCCCCCTATATTAACCTTACCTACAACAGGCTCTGACCATGTGGCACCTAATAATGGAGAGGTTAAGTCTTTATCTGTTTTAAACCATTTAAACTTAATATCATTTTTATCCGATATATCAAAGGCATAAATATAAGGACCACCTCTACCTGCAGCAACATAGGCATAAGCAGTTTCACCGTTATTAATAATACCATCTTTAGCTGAAACAATATTTCCTTGCATATCTCTAACAGGCTTATCATCATGATAAATAACAACATTTCCATCTAGACCATAGGTTTTTACGCTTGTCTTATTAACTAAATTTCCATTATTATCAACATAGCGCTCATCCAATGTTAATCGGTTTTGTAGTTTTTGTATGATAGGCAACATTTCCTTAGGCATATATTCCTTAATCAACTTGCCCGTTACCAGATCATAAGCACGGAAAACGCCATCATTACTAGCCAAGAAACCAACAGTATTTAAATTATCGAAATTACAATCAAGCAGTTTATCACCTGTCGTACAGCCGTAACTTACTAAACTAACACCTGATGCAATCGAGTCACCCAATTTTTTTACTGCTGCAGCTGTACTCTTGCCTTGCTCTGGTTCGTAAGTATAGCCACGCATAAAATCAAGCAGGGCATTCTTCTTTTTCTCTAGAGTATCGGGGGTAGATGATTTATCTGTTAAATCTAGCAAATTTATCGGTAAATCAGCACCAGACTTAATCGCAATATTTTTGTTATCTACCACAGTAAATAATGGGCGATTTGGCAGCTCATCCTCATTTGGCAGCTGTGCTAAAACACCGCCTGCGGCCACATTACCACCATCTCCAAGATCTTTTGACCATGCACTATCGACAGACTTAAATTTACCCATACTATCTAATGCCTGAGTAGCTCCACTATCAAACCAACTGTAAAGCACAGGAATCTCTATATCTATGTCATTAACAGTAACAGGTAGATAATGCATTTTAAAACCTTTTAAATTACCATCCCAGTAATCCTTTATACCACTTTTATAAAGCGAATAAAAAACTTCTCGTCGCTGATCAAGTGAACTACTCGCACTTGTAATCACCTGACCGCTCACAGCCGTAGTGTCAACTGACAAAGCCTCATTAATAATACTTTTAAACGCCTCTACAAGTCCTTCGATTTTTGTGGTTGTATGAAACTGACCTTCACCATAAGATGCTAAATCTTGCAAATACTTGACTGGTGCACTATCAGGTCCAAACTGTACACTACCTTTATCAGGATCTGCATTATCATCTACCATACCAAAACCAATGGTATGCGTCCGAATAAAATTTGCACCCTCTAGACTAGACTGGTCATTAGTTGCTAACCATTTAACTAGCGCCCTACCACAGTTCTCTGTTGCCGTCCGAGTATCTACCTTTTGTCCATCAATGTTACAGCCAGCACCTAAACCTTTATAACCAATATAGTTTTTTATATAAGCCTCATAACTGGCTGTTGGTTGCCCATCTGACATCACAATAAAATGTGTTAACTGACAACCAGCCACCAAGGGGCTTTCAACTCCGCCACTAGCTGTAGTAACAGTTTTTCGATCACCTGTTAGATATTTTGCATAGCCATTAGAATGATACGGCCCTTGATCTACCACAGAATAACGGTTAGGGATATTACTTACATATTGAGCCGCTAACAAAATAGCATTATTTGTTTCAGTTGCTCCCAAACTTGTAATTGAAAAAACCCTATCTACCAATGTCTCTTTTTTTGTTCTTCTATTCTCAGCTATTGCATTATTTTTTGCTGTGATATTCAAATATGCCTGGCGAGAGCCTGCTGGTGGATATTCTTTGAATGAAAGATACCCCATATAAGTTGATGCATTCGTTGGTTTATAAGTTGCCCCATTTAAAATGATGAATGTAATGGCATTGCCATCTTTCCACCCATCTCGCCCTATTTGCATCCTAACCAAATCTGTTACATCACACTCAACCCGTCCTAATAAATATGCACTGGTTATAGGGCACTCTACTTTATATTTACTTCCCGCCTTCACGGCTGCATTATATCTTGAAGACAAATCATTTTTAGTACGTGGTCTTAAATACTGAGAGTCCAAATCAGGATCAATGTAGATATTGAGTTTTTTATCATAATAAGTGGCAGATAATGCAGGGGTATAAATATAAAGTGATAACTTCGCACTTTCAATACCGTAATCTGGACCTGCCGCTCCAGATGTATCTTTGGATTTAAGCAAAATATTGTCAAAGCGATAAGCAAAATAACGCAATGGTTTTGCAGCATCTAAGTCGCCATAAGTAAAATCTAACCAGTTATTTTGCGTAATTCCATTTTGATAACCATCATCGGTTGAGAGCCAAACTGGCTGACTAAAAGTCGTTTTATCTCCAGAATAAACAGGGTTCAATTTATCTATATTTCTTGATGGGTCTACCTCATCAATATCAGTAATTTCTTGCCTTAAATTAGGATAACCACTGCCATAATCCATCACCCCAACCCGATAACCACCTAACTCATCTTTATTAAAAATGAGTTGAAATGCCTCTTTCATCAAATTCATTTTTGATATGGTCTTTAGGTCTTGTGTTGGATTATTGACAACAGCCCTTCCACTTGCATCAGCATCCATGGAGGCAGACCTGTCTAATATGAAAAGTACATTGGGCTTTATTTTTTCTTGCTTACTATTAAAATAAATCTCTGTCTCATCAGCATAAGTTAAACAAGGAATTACCAGCAAGCAGAACAATATAAATCTGCACTCTCTAATAGGCATAATAAGGAGTCTCTTTCAATATAGCTATATGTTATTAAATACTTGTTTAGGATTATTTTACTTTAGTGTTATTTATGAGTGCAAGTATCTATTATTGAATTGGCAGAAAATGCCTTTACTTTTAATACCTTTATCACAAATCCAATACAAATATGCTTTTAAAAAATATACAACATAAAATCAATATGTTACATCCATGAAAATTAAAATCTTTAGCACACAATTTCCGCTAACTCTATTGGCTATTTTATTTCTCAACCAACTCTTTTCTTATTGCAGAAACTCATCAGACGCTTTTTATAGCTAAAAAGTATAAAAGAAAGCAATTATCATATATTGTATAGTACAACTATTGTTTATGACAAAAAATACAAAACAGTAACGAGCATGCTATGCTATCAACCTGAAGGGGAACATATATGCAGTTTAAGTATTATCTTTTATGTATGCTCATGTTTTTTCACTCTCATTCTATTGCAGATAATTCATGGTTTTATGGAGGAATAGGGGAGCCTGAAAAGTGGGGAGATCTAAACCCAAACTGGGCTACCTGTAAAACAGGGAAAAATCAATCACCCATCAATATTTATGAAACAATTAAAGGCAACTTACCTAAATTAGAGTTACTGCTTGCTACAAATGCAATAGACATTGTTCATAATGGTCACACCATTCAAATAAACACAGAAAGTGATGCAGGAGTACAGATTGATGGGGAAACGTTTACTATGGGGCAATTTCACTTCCACACCCCAAGTGAAAACCTTCTTAATGGGAGATCTTATCCTATAGAAATACACTTTGTACACGCTAATAAAGAAGGACAATTAGCAGTCATTGCTGTCATGGTTACAGAAGGTGAAATCAATCCAACAATCAATAAAATACTTAGTCTAGCCCCTAAAGAGATTAATAATATCTACCCTATAGAAGAAAATCTTCAGCTCGAAAGTTTACTTCCAAAAGACACACATTATTATCGGTACAGTGGATCTTTAACTACCCCTCCTTGTTCCGAAGGCGTCATCTGGATCGTAATGAAACAGCCTGCGCACATGTCAAATGAACAAATAAAAAAACTTACAACACTCTTAAAGGGCAATAATAATCGTCCACCACAACCTCTTAATGGCCGGCAAGTTGTCGAGCTATAGCCCTACTGATACAGATTTCCCATGTTATTTTTTGAAACTTACATGGGAAGCATGCCAATAAAATAATTATCTCTATTTTATAGCTGATACCCCTAAATGTTAATATTCACAATAAACCTACCTTTAATTTTTCCTGCAATCATCTGATTAGCAATTTCTATGCTCTCATTTAAAGAAATTGTTTTGGCTATTTGATTCAGTAAATCAGCATCCATGTACTGCGCCAACAAATTCCAAGCTGCTAAACGCTTACCATAAGCGGCCATTACACTATCAACACCCGCTAAAGTAACTCCTCGTAAAATAAAGGGGGCAACGGTTGTCGGAAAATCTAATCCTTGCGCTAAACCACAAGCCGCCACGATACCACCGTAATTAACTTGTGCACAAACATTCGCCAAAGCATGAGAGCCTAAAACATCAATAGCTGCAGGCCATTGCTCTTTTTGCAGCGGCCTTCCTGCTTGTTTCAGGGTTTGACTATCAATAAAATCAACCGCACCTAATTGGCGTAAATAGCCAGTCTCTGCTATTTTTGAGGTAGCCGCCGTCACCTGATACCCTAACTTAGAGACCAATGCTATGGCTACTGACCACACACCTCCTGAGGCACCC
>CAYNAM010000164.1:0-4623 GCA_964395065.1 uncultured Ventosimonas sp. | reverse complement strand
CCCATGCCATGCAGCAGTAACAGCAGCAGAAAAACCCGCAGCCCCACCACCAATAACGAGCACATCACAATAACTCTCTTTCATACCTTACCTACTTTTATCATTTTTATTTAATTAAGGGTTGTATCATTTTTATAAAAATGGAATACTGTTCCAATAGTTTCAGATTAACACAGTTAATCGAACGTTGCCAATAACAATAAATTTAATAGCAATCAAAATAAACATAAAAAATAGGTGAAATATGAGTACATGGGCAAACATTCAAATGAATGAAAATTATGATGTGGTAGTTATTGGTGCAGGTGGTGCAGGAATGTCAGCAGCACTTTTGGCGGCTAAAAAAGGGGCTAAAGTATTATTAGTAGAACGTACTGAATATGTGGGGGGAACAACAGCATTTTCAGCAGGCACCACATGGATTCCAGCGACACATCATGCAGCCAGTGTAGGTGCTCAAGATGATACAAAAGAGGCAGCGACAGCTTATTTGGAACGCGTTATTGGTCGAGATAATATTAACCATGCATTGATTGATGCCTTTCTAACCGCAGGGCCAAAAGCAGTAAAAGATATCGAAGAAGCTACTGCTGTCCGCTATCGTGCGAGACCTTTCCACCCCGACTATCAATCAGAAGAAAAAGATTCCACATTATGTGGTCGCGCATTAGAACCTCTTGCTTTTGATGGTCGTTTATTAGGAGATAAGTTTAAGTTAGTGCGCCCCCCTATTCCTGAGTTTACAGTATTGGGGGGAATGATGGTAGACCGTGATGATGTGGGGCATTTACTCAATTTAACCAAACACTTCGCCTCTTTCAAACACTCCCTAAAATTACTGTTACGTTATGGTATGGATCGCTTAAAGTATCCTCGTGGTACTCGGCTAGTAATGGGGAATGCACTGATTGCTTCTTTACTTTACTCCCTTGAACAACGAAAAGTTCCAATATTACTCAATACTGAGATGTCTCGCATTATTAAGGAAAATAATGAGATTATTGCCATTGAGCTAGTACATCAAGATGAGATTAAGCGAATTAATGTAAATAAAGCACTTATTTTAGCCTCAGGCGGTTTTAATCGAAATATTGAACGTCGTAAGCGATTAGCTGAACATTCTGATATTTCTTGGTGTCCTGGTGCTCCTGGCCATACAGCTCAAGCACATGAAATTGCTGAAACTGTAGGCGCCGTGTATGGTAAAACACAAAATGCGACAAACTGCTTTTGGGCTCCTGTTTCTATTCGTCAACGTGAAGATGGTTCTCAAGCAGTATTTCCTCATTTTATTTTAGACCGTGGAAAACCAAGTATGATAACGCTTAACCAACGTGGAGAACGCTTTGTTAATGAGTCAACCTCTTATCATCGTTTTGGTTTAGCTCAACAGCAAATGGACTCTATCCCTAGTTACTTAATTACGGATAAAAATGGACTCGTTAAGTATGGGCTTGGGATGGTTCACCCTGATGGTAAAAACTTAGAACCTTTTTTAAAAGAAGGATACTTATTTAAAGGAGAAAGTATTGAGATTTTAGCGAAACAGCTTGGTATTGATCCTATTAAAGCAACTAAGGCTATTCAACAATTTAATCAATATGCTGAAAAAGGGATTGATGAACAATTCGCCCGAGGCACTACCGATTATCAACGTGCCAATGGCGATCCAAGCCATAAGCCAAATCCAAACTTAGGAGCGTTGACTCAAGCACCATATTATGCAGTACGTTTATACCCCGGAGATATAGGAGCTTGTACAGGTTTTGCGACCAATGAATATGCTCAAGTACTAAATAGTGAAAACCAATCAATCAATAAACTTTATGCTATTGGCAATGATATGCATTCAATCATGGCTGGAACCTATCCTGGTCCTGGTATCACATTAGGTCCTGGGCTTTCCTTTGCATGGATTGCAATTAATCACGCAATATAAACTGTATTTAGCAAGGGATTATTAATTGGTGTTTAATCATCTAACATTGCAGGTTAAGAGTGGTTAGGATATTCCAATTCCAGCCCCACTCCTCCCCCTCACCATAGGATAAAAAACAATGATTTACGGGTTCACGATAGAATGCGTTTTGTTCAGGTTTTTATTTATTTAAGTTCTGGCTTGAGCAAAAAGATTGTGAGCCTATAAGCTCATAAAATGGCACTCCAATTAATAAAAAGGAGTAATTAATGAATAAATTCGTTAAAGTTGCACTATTAGCCTCTGCTTTAGGTGTTTTGTCAGTTAATGCGTATGCTGAAACACAATGGATTGGCTCTGGTCCTTGGCAAGGAGACACAAGAGGTAATGGCATGAGGTCTGCCGGAATGGACAGAGAGTAGGCTTGTAAAAATACTATATATGTCAATATCCAAAATTCATATCCAGAGTACAGACATCAGATATTTAATCACGTCGAGCTTGGTAATTTATCTGGAAATTTTAAAGACACAGCGGCGCGATGTGTGTACACAACCATACTCAAAAATGGAACTTCGAGTCAAAGCTCCCTGCCGATCAATTATTTCCCTAGCTACGCTCCGTCCAAACCTGCAGAATAATCAATAATGCAAACTGCGCCTACTAACCGTAGGCGCATCCTCTCTATTCCCGCCCGTCGCCTCACATCATAAACGAATTAACCGCTCACCGTCCGCGCACTTTGGCCCTGCCCCCTGCTCATAGTCTGAAATAGTGCCAATGGGGATGCTAATATTTCTAAAAATATCGTTATGACTGTAGCCAAATCTTTTCAAATCTGGCAACAGCCTAAACTAATCCATTTTACATCGTCTTTTAGCCATATCACATCACCAGCTAGAAAATAACTCGCTTACGTTTACTTTAACATGGTGATTAAGGGCATACCGCTTACTAACCGTTAACTGAGCGACCTGTTTATCATCCTCAAATACAAGCCCGTTAATACCATCTAAAATAGTTTTGCTAAATTATTTATGTCTGGCTTCACCGGTGGCACAATATTTAATGAGCTCAGCTTCTCTTATAATTACCCACGTTTAAGCTTCACTCTTTGTTAAAAAGGTTTTAGCTTCTCTAACTTTATTACTGTTAACAGTTTTTAAATATTTACTGCCACGTTTTCTGATATTAGGCATAGTGTTTTGTCGTGATAGATTAGTAAAATATAGTCAGATTTAGTCAAAAACGGCAAAAATAGCATGTAGTAAAAAATCGTATATTTACTCTATCCTTTGCTATGCAGTGGTATTGCATGAATAGTTAAAAACAAAAAAAGGGCGATAAAATCGCCCTTTTTTAACTAGCGATCAATTAATTATTTTGATCTTCTAATTTTTGACGGAATAAGTCACCTAATGTAGCAGGTGCTGCATCGTCTTGTTTACGAAGTTCTTTAATTGCATCTTTCTCTTCTTCAACATCTTTTGCTTTAATAGAAAGTGTAATTACGCGAGTTTTGCGATCAACATTGGTGATTTTAGCTTCAACTTCATCACCTTCTTTCAATACTGTACGAGCATCTTCAATACGTTCACGTGCAATATCAGAAGCTTTTAATTGACCTTCAACTTCTTCAGCTAAGGTAATAACAGCACCTTTCGCATCAACTTCTTTCACAGTACCTTTTACAATTGCACCTTTGTCATGCATTTCAGCATAGTTAAGGAAAGGATCAGCTTCAAGTTGTTTAATACCTAAAGAAATACGTTCACGCTCAGCATCTACAGATAGGATGATTGTTTCAATTTCATCACCTTTCTTATAGTTACGAACAGCTTCTTCACCTGTTTCATTCCAAGAAATGTCAGATAAATGCACTAAACCATCAATACCGCCCTCTAAACCAATGAAAATACCGAAGTCAGTGATTGACTTGATATTACCACTGATTTTATCGCCTTTATTGTAGCGAGTAGAGAAATCTTCCCATGGATTAGTTTTGGTTTGTTTGATACCTAAAGAAATACGACGACGCTCTTCATCGATTTCTAACACTTGAACTTCAACTTCATCACCCACTTGAACCACTTTAGATGGGTGAATGTTTTTGTTAGTCCAATCCATTTCTGAAACGTGAACTAGACCTTCTACACCTTCTTCTAACTCAGCAAAACAACCGTAGTCAGTTAAGTTAGTAACACGTGCTTTTGAACGTGTACCTTGCGGGTAGCGAGCCTTGATTGCGATCCATGGGTCTTCGCCTAATTGTTTTAAGCCTAAAGACACACGATTACGTTCACGGTCAAATTTCAATACTTTAACATCAATTTCATCACCTACAGCCACCACTTCTGATGGATGTTTGATGCGCTTCCAAGACATGTCTGTGATATGTAATAGACCGTCAACACCACCTAAGTCTACGAATGCACCGTAGTCAGTTAAGTTCTTAACAGTACCCTTAACTTCTTGGCCTTCTTGTAGATTTTCTAATAATGCTTCGCGTTCAGCACTGTTTTCTGCTTCTAATACGCTACGACGAGAAACGACCACATTGTTACGTTTTTGGTCTAGCTTGATAACTTTAAACTCAAGCTCTTTACCCTCTAAGTGTAATGTATCACGTACAGGACGCACATCAACTAAAGAACCAGGTAAGAATGCACGAATACCGTTAACATCAACTGTAAAGCCACCTTTAA
>CAYNAM010000163.1:0-4633 GCA_964395065.1 uncultured Ventosimonas sp. | reverse complement strand
TGCTTGTGCCTGACGTAGATCAGCTTGTATTTCACGAACGTCGCCTTGTTTCTCAGCTAGTTTCTTTTCAAGTTTAGCCACTTTCTTTTCTGCATCTTTGATAAGACCACTATTGGTGCAGTGAGCATCTACTTCACGTAATGCTTTCTTTAAGCCTGCAACTTTATGTGTGTTACCGTATTTTTGTGCTTGTTTGATTTGATTTTCAATAGCCGCACGTTTAGCTGCGCAGTCATTACCAGCAGCAGAAGCTGCAGCTGAAAAACCAACACCCAATGCAAGTACTAGAGGTAATACCATTAAATTAGTCTTTTTCATGTTAAAATCCTTATTAATTTGCTTCTATATTAGGAATCGGGCCTTTCCCTTCCTTTCATGTGTATTGTATGGTTTTCGTTGATTACATTGATATGTCTCTTTTTCCTAATAGGGTTGTAGGAATGGCTTAAGCATTTGTAGTCCGTAGACGTGTTTGTAACCTTGTAATCTGCTCCTGAACCTTTGCAATGGCTTCCTGATCGCATTGCTGCTGAAGCTGTTCACATGCTTTAGCTAGTTCCTCATCATGAACTAAGTGTGCTGAACCTGCTAGTTTATGTGCTAGTGCAGCAATATTTTTGATATTAAGCTCAGTTCGCTCTGCCTCTGCGGCTAATAAAGTCGAGTCCTCTGTTAGACACTGCTGTAGTGTGGTAATAAACTCTGCTAATATTTCAGGTTGTTGCAATGTTACAGGAAGAGTTTTTACATCAAATGGTGTCAAGGATTGCTCTGGAGTCACAGGTTTTACAGTGGCTAATTTTTCCATTAATCCTTTCAGATTGATAGGTTTAAATAGGCAGTCATCCATACCCGCTTGTAAACAGACTTGATAAGCACTGTCTTGAGCGTTGGCAGTTAATCCCCATACAGTCATTGCTTGTTGACTATTATCTCGCTCCAGAGAGCGTAGACATCTTGTGAAATGGTAACCATCCATATTAGGCATTTGACAGTCAGTAATTACCAGATCAAATATTTGTTTTTTACAAGCATCAAGTGCTTCTTGCCCATCATTCACAGCAGTAACTTGATGACCTAAATGCATCAACTGACGCATCAATAGTATTCGTCCTGCTCGATTATCTTCAGCAATCAGAATGCGTAGAGAAGGGGGCGATTCATCTGCAGTAACTTTGGTGATGGGTACTTCTAATGTAACCAGTCTCGGCAAAGAAAGTTGTACGGTAAATTTACTGCCTATTGAGGGTTCGCTGCTTAACGTAATGCTACCGCCCATCATCTCGACCAGTGTTCTGCTGATATATAAGCCTAGCCCAGCACCGCTACCTGCGCCTTCGGCTTGAGAAAAGGGTTGAAAAAGTCGATCGCGAGTGGCTTTATCGATGCCTTTACCAGTATCTTGTACTTGAATACATACATCTAATCGAGCATCCGTTATTTGCTCCACCATTACACTTAAGGTTACCTGCCCCTGCTCGGTGAATTTGATGGCATTGCTGACCAGATTTGACAATACCTGCTTAAAGCGTAAAGGATCCACTAACACATCGCCGTTCACTTCAGCGTCAATTTCTAGGCGAAAATCTAAACCTTTCTGACGCGCGACACCATCAAACAGGCTGGCAACAGCTTCAATCTGATGACGTAAAGAGGTTCTCTCAGGATGAAGCACAAGACGCTCAGATTCAATACGTGAGATATCTAAAATATCACCAATCAACGCTAGTAACGAGTGTGCTGAGTCATGAGCGATGTTAAGTAGTCCATCATCTAACTTCTCTCCCTGTTGTTGCTGCCCTAATACCAGCTCTAAGATACCGATAATCGCATTTAGCGGTGTACGAATTTCGTGGCTCATGGTTGCTAAGAATGTTGTTTTTGCCCGATTAGCTGCATCAGCGCGTTCTTTAGCCTGTTGTAGTTCTCTAATTAGTTGCTCTCGCTCAGTGATATCAAACCAACCGCCGACTTTATTGCTAGCGTAGTTGGTACTATTCATCAATAATACACTCCATTGTTGAAGTGTGCGCTGTTGTCCACAAACTGCCCAGTTACGAGTAATAAACAATGCATTTGGGTGACTATGATCGGAATGCAGAATCTGGTCTGTGGCGTTTGATAAGCTCAACTGATAATGAGAAAGGGGGCGTCCGACGGCTTGATGAGATGAGTCACCAACAGCTTGATAAAAATGGTTATTGGCTGCAATGATGCGCTCATTGAGGTCAGTCAGATAGATCGGTAACGGTATTGCATCTAATAAAGTCTGCTGTTGACATTGTAATTTATAACGTAAACGATAGCGACTAATCTGCAACGTTAGCATTAACAGCAGGAATAACACTAATGCCATGATTAACAGTGGATAATAATTTGAGACTTTTTCTCTTTTATTATCCAAAATTTTCATTAAATAAGCTTTGCTATACCAGTTACGGATCATTGTATGCATTTCTTCTGGAGGGATATTGAGTAAGGCTTTATCAAGAATGGTCGCCAGTGGGTACTCATCCTCTGAAACCCCCATCACAAATCGTGCAGGCTCTGTTTCTAATCCTTGGATGATTTTTAGATTGGCTTGCGGAGCGTGAGAGATTAGAAAGTCTGCACTGATCATGGGAAGTATTAGTGATTGTGCTCGACCCGCTACCACCGCATTAATTCCTTCCTGTGGAGAGTCTACCGGTAGAATTTGGCTTTTGGCATATTGTTGTTCCAAAAATGATTCTAAGGGGTATCCTTTTACCAATGCGATGCTTTTGAGTGCTGTTTTTTTATTAAGTTTTGCATCACTGATAAGAACCCAGGAGCTAAACAAATAGGATCTTGTGGTTAATAGTCCATTAGACCATACGGTATCGAGTGTAACACCAGCAACCACATCTGCCTTACCTGATTTTACCTCAGTCAATGAATGCTGTAATGTGTTTGCTCTAATTACCTTGAATTTTAGTCCAGTTCGGTTAGTAATTTCTTGCATAATATCTGCAGTTAATCCACGAAAATCTCCCTGAGCATCAAAAAAGCTCAGGGGGGGGAAGTCATCATTTACCATTACCCGTATAGTTGGATTTTCTTCTATCCATTTCTGCTCAAGTGATGTAAATAGTAAATGATGAGTATTGTTGTTTTCTGGGCTTCCACCACTCCAACGACTTTGAATTGCTGCATTTGTACGGTCGGGAATAATTGTTAGAACTGAGTTTAGTGCTTTTAATAGCCGAGTGTTATTGCTTGCTACTGCGAAGGAGAAGCCATTGATATCTTCCTGTGGGAGTAACTGTAAGCGTAAATTATTCAGATTAGCTTGATTAATTAAATATTGAGCGGATGTAGCATCACCAATAAAAGCATCAAGGTTATTAAATGATAGTGCCTCCATTGCTCGTCTTGGTGAGTCATAAATCTGATATTGCCCAGAGTAACGTTCGGTCAATGATTTACGATTGCTGTAAAGACGTTCAATAGCAATACGCTGTGGTGCTTTGCCATGTGATAGACCATCGGTACGTCTCACTAAGGCTGGCATGGCCGTTAGGTAGGGTTTTGTTAGTTGGAAATTGTATTTTTCTACTTCATCATTACTAGCATTACCAATTAAATCGATATCACCATTTGCAAGCGCTTGCATCATTAACGTTTCGTTATTATAGTAACGCACTAAAATTTGCACATTGAGTGTATAGGCTATAATCCCCAAATAATCGCCATTAATGCCACCATAATCCTGTACACCTGAAGTAATATCGTAGGGCGGATAGTTAGGAGCAGACGTACCATATATTAAGGTGCGTTTTTGGCGTAACCATTGCCAATCACTACCACTTAGTTCAGGATCTGGTAATTGCACCTGTTCTCTGCTCACTAAGTTCACTTCTCGAAATGGGGGTTGTTCCTCTGAGTTAGCAGCAAAGCAGATTAGCAACAAAATAAAAAGATACTTATTGAGCTTCATGAGAGTGCTCACTAGCGTCATGACGCTCAAGAAAACTTACCAACTCTTCAGGCTTACTTAACTGTAATTTTTCCATCAGGCGTGACTTATAGGTACTAATTGTTTTGTTACTGAGAATGAGTCTATCAGCAATCTCTTTATTACTGAGTCCCTCCGATAAGTAACGTAAAACCGTTAACTCTCGATCGGATAATTTTGCCAGTGCACTTTTATCATAAATGTTAGATGCAGGGGAGGTTAATAGTGATTCAGTAATAAATTTAGGAAAGCAGTGATAATCCTGTAGTACTAACTGACACATAAGTGCTAATTGACTGATGTCTTGATCTTTACCGAAAAAGCCACATGCTCCAGCACGCCAAGATCTCTCCGCATAAGTTTCGGCTGGTAGGCTAGTATAGATAATCACTTTGCTTGGAATTTCTAATTGACGCAGATGCTGGAGAATTTGCAAGCCATCCATTTTATTGAGCATGATATCAAGAATGATGAGTTGTGGTTGCTTTTCTTTAATTTTTGCTAATGCACTGATACCGTCGGTAGTACTGATAATGGTATTGTCTCCTAAAGGCGTTAGAACCGCTTTAACTGCAAAACAAATCGCAGGGTGATCGTCAACAACTAACCATGTATTCATGATAATATCCTTATTTTCAGTGAAAAGATAAAATATTG
>CAYNAM010000162.1:0-4684 GCA_964395065.1 uncultured Ventosimonas sp. | reverse complement strand
CAATAATAGTTTAGGCAATAAATATTTAGCCGCTTATTATGTAGCAGAGCAGGCGTTATCTCAAGAAAGCTTGGTAGCTTATTTACAGCAGTTTCTACCTGACTATATGCTACCTTCGGCATTTGTTCATTTAACCGCTATGCCCATCAGCATTAATGGCAAAATAGACCGTAAAGCATTACCTATCCCATCATTAGTTCTGGTGGATACTTATATCCCACCAAGCACACCAACCGAACAAAAATTGGTTGAACTTTTTGCTGAGTTATTGGGTGTCAACTCGGATCAAATAGGTGTCAACAGTGACTTTTTTGGATTAGGTGGTGATAGTATTTTAGCCATTAAACTTTCAAGCAAAATAGGTAAGGCATTTAACAAAACCGTACCTATTAATGAAATTTTTACTAAGCGTACAGTACAGTCATTGGCTATCTTCTTAGATGAAGCAAAGGAAGGTCAACACCGTATTGTAGCACCCGCAATTAATCATCCAGAAGAACAGCGTTTGTCTTTTGCTCAAGAACGTCTATGGTTTATTGATAGCTATGAGAATGGCAGCGATGCTTACAATATCCCTTTAGTCTTTAAACTCGCAAAAAATACTGATTATAATGTCATTGAGCAAGCATTGACTGAGATTATTAACCGTCACGAAATCCTACGCTCAGTGATTAAAAGCAATGCAGACGGTGCAGGCTACCAATGTATTATAAGCCTCAAAGATACCCCTTTAATAATTAACCAACAGGTGTGTGACAGTAAAATAACTTTAGATAATTACCTTTATAATCATGCTCATAAAATATTTATACTCGATCAAGAATTACCCATCTCTATTAATCGCTATCTATTAGACCAAGAGTGCTATATTAGCATTGTGATTCATCACATTGCTTTTGATGGATGGTCTACCGACTTATTGATGAAAGAGCTGATACAGTGCTATCAACAAATCACTCAACAAGGTTTTATCAATTTACCAGCTATTGATGTCCAATATAAAGATTTTGCATTGTGGCAACGCCATTATTTACAAGGTGATGTGTTGACACAACAACTACACTATTGGCAACAACAACTGGGGGACTATGAGCCGTTAAATCTACCCACCGACTTCCCTCGCCCAGCGCAAGTTAATTACACGGGTGTAGACATTAGGTTTGAGCTAGGTGACGAGCTAAGCCAAGCTTTACGCACAGTAGCTGCCGACTCAAAAGTTAGTTTATACACTGTTTTACTCAGCGGCTACTATCTACTATTGAGCGCCTTTAGTAATCAACGTGATATTGTAGTGGGTACCCCCATCGCTGGAAGGCATCATCTAGGTATTGAAAACACAATTGGCTTCTTCGTGAATATGCTGACCCTAAGAACAGTTATCAATCCTCAGGACAGTCTTAAAACATTTATCGAACAAACAGGGCAACATGTCCTTGATGCTCAAAAATACCAAGATCTACCCTTTGAAAAATTGGTCGATATGCTACAAGTAGAAAAAGACTCGTCAAGACATCCTATTTTTCAGGTTATGTTTGGCCTGCAATCCTTTGCGAGTCAAGCAACATCAAATTTTGAATCGTTGCTTCTGCCCTACCAAACAGCGAACGCACAATATCAGCCGGCTAAATTTGATATCACAACATTATTAGATGACTCGCAATCTTCTATTACAGGTGTATTTAACTACGCAACTAGCCTATTTTCTGAGCAAACCATTGCACACTATATTTCTGTCTATCAGCATATTCTAGAACAGATGGTTATCTTGTATAAAAAGCAACAACCCATTGCGCAACTGCAATTTTTAACCCCTGAGGCTCATCATCAGATTATCACACAATGGAATCAAACCCGTTGCGACTATCCTGACACTGTCACTATTCCGATGTTATTTGAACAACAGGTACAAAGAACACCAGAGAATATAGCCGTAATTTATGAACAAGAACACCTCACCTATCAGGCTCTAAATACGCAAGCTAATCAGCTAGCTCATTACTTAAGGAGCAACTTCGCTATTCAACCTGACGATCTTGTTGCTCTATGCTTAGACCGCTCAAAACATATGCCCATTAGTATATTAGCGATTCTTAAAGCAGGTGGTGCTTATGTGCCAATGGATCCACAAGCACCTGATGATCGTATTGCTTATATGCTAAATGATACTAAAGCCAAGGTCATATTAACCACCCATAAGAGTTATAAAAAAATTAAAGCATTGGTAAGCAAAGAGCAAACCGTTATTAACCTAGAAAATCAGGATACTATTCAACAAATAAAACACTACCCACTAGAGAACCTAATACATGTAGCACAGTCAAATCATCTGGCCTATGTAATCTATACTAGTGGTACAACAGGTAATCCTAAAGGGGTAATGTTAGAACACCGTGGTGCGGTTAATCGCATTAATTGGATGCATAAACAATACCCTATCACTGAGCAAGACCACATCTTACAAAAAACTAACTACACCTTTGATGTTTCTGTGTGGGAATTATTCTGGGCTCACTGGTATGGTGCTTGTATTGTTTTTGCCAACTCAGAACTTTACAAAGACAATGTTTACTTGGCTGAACTTATTGAGTTAGAACAAATAACCGTCTTACACTTTGTACCCTCCATGTTGATTGCCTTTATAGAAACACTTGAAGCGCAACCAACACTTCAATCAAAAGTACAATCATTAAAATACATCTTCTGTAGTGGTGAGGCACTTAATCTTTATGAAGTTAAAAAGTGTCAGCAATTAATTCCTTCTTGTGAAATACATAATCTTTATGGCCCTACTGAAGCCACTGTAGATGTTTTATATTATGATTGTAATAATCCTGAAATTAAACAAGTGCTTATTGGCAAGCCTATCGATAATACCAGTGCTTACGTGCTTAACGATCTTTTACAGCCCGTCCCTATTGGTGGGATTGGCGAGTTGTACGTGGGGGGTGATGGCGTTGCACGAGGCTATTTAAATAATCCTAGCCTAACACAGGAAAGATTTATTGTTAATCCTTTCCAGACAGCACAAGAACAACAGCAAAATTACAATAATCGTATTTATAAAACAGGAGATCTTGTTCGTACCCTTGCTGATGGCAACATTCAGTACCTAGGTCGTAATGATTTCCAAGTAAAAATTCGTGGTTTTCGAATAGAACTTGGAGAAATAGAGGCACGTCTTACGCTTTACCCAGCAATAAACCATAGCGTGGTCATCGCTTATGAACAAGCCAGTGGTAGTAAATACCTTGTAGCCTACTATGTAGCAACACAAGCCATTGATGAGCAACTTCTGTCACGTCATTTGTATGAAACACTGCCTAACTATATGATACCCAGTGCCTTTATTCATTTAACGGAGTTACCTATTACTTCCAATGGTAAACTCAACAGAAAAGCACTCCCAAAACCAGAACTAACTGACAAGGTGGAATACATAGCGCCAGAAAACACAATTGAAATAACGCTGTGTGATATTTTCGCGCACATATTAAAAATTGCTGCAAATGAAATTAGCATGGCAGATAACTTTTTTAAACTAGGCGGTAATAGTATTTTAGCCATGATGTTAAACAACAGGATTAATGATGCATTCCAGATTAAATTACGCTTGGTTGATATACTCGATACACAAACCATCCGAGAACTAGCAAAAAAAATTGCCAATGCGCAACAATCATTTAATCCTATCGTTTCACTTAATCAGGCAATTAATAAACCAATTCTCTTGATGATTCATCCTGGTATTGGAGGTTGTGATGTTTACTCCTCACTAGCAAACAAGCTTACTAATTACTATCAATGTCAAGGTGTTGATTCTTACAACTTTTACCATGAAAATAAAATAGACGACCTTTATATTCTAACCCATTATTACCTTAATCACATTCAGAAAGTACTCGTTCTTAACGAACCCATTACATTGCTTGGCTGGTCATTGGGTGGACAGATTGCATTAGAAATGGCCACCTATTTAGAAGCATCGGGAGTTAATAATATTAAGGTTTATTTATTGGATACTTGGTTATTGGATAAGAACGATATAGCGAATACCAATCATCCCATTGAGCTTGCTCATGCGATGAAAGAACTCAATATTCCTGATGCATTGAAAGCTAAGGTAGAATCATTGGCTGAAATAGATAGTCGCCTTGTTGTTCAGCCCCTTACAGCCGTTCTAGAAAAGACACAAATCACCTTATTCAAAGCCACCAAAGCCAAGGAGCACTCACCAGAACTTTATGAAAAATACCCATATAACAATATTGACCGCTATATTAGCTCGCCCAATCAACTACAAATCGTTGAGCTAAATTGCGATCACTACCAAATTATTAAACAGGAGAATACAATAATTAATTACCTTATTGAATTAGTTAACTAATCTTAAAGGCACCGCTAATATCTTAAAATTAGCGGTGTCTTTATTGCTCATTTTCCAATCAATACTTAGACCAATTTATAAAAAATAGCGAATCCCCATATATCCATAGGAGATACTTTCATGATTTTTTTTCATTGAGAACACTTTACCCCTATCAAGCTTTTATTTTGTGACACACCTCACAAAACAAAATTATCATTTATTATCAATATATTATAAAAACAAAACCTATTATGACAGGTTCTTAAAATTTCACACCAAAACCCAAAAAACATGAATAAAAATCAAGTAAACCTCTGG
>CAYNAM010000161.1:0-4736 GCA_964395065.1 uncultured Ventosimonas sp. | reverse complement strand
GCCAAATACTTAGTTCAATCCCAAATAACTGCGCAATAAAGATAGCAGCAATACTTTGATACAGCGTTGAACCATCTAAGTTAAATGAATACCCAGTAGGGATTACAAAGCTTGTGATTGAAGGAGCAGCACCGTAATCTTCCATTTTTTGCATAATGCGAGGAAGAACAGTTTCTGAGCTTGAGGTTGAGTAAGCAAGAATAAGCTCATCTTTTAAAATAGCAAATAATTTAAAAATATTGAATCCAAATAGTTTGGCTACCAAACCTAGAACAACAATGGCAAAGAATAAAATAGCAAAATAAACCAGTGAGACTAGTTTTAATAAGGGGAGTAATGAAGAGAAACCAAATTGAGCAACGGTGACAGCAATTAAACCAAATACCCCGATAGGCGCATAAAGCATAATAATGTTAGTTACTTTAAACATCGTTTCAGAAACACCACTAAAAATATTAATCAATGGTTCTCTTTTTGAGGCGGGGATTGTTGATAAAGCAACACCAAAAATAACAGCGAAAAAGATAACGGCTAACATATCGCCACGCATCATTGCAGCAAATACGTTGGTGGGTACTAATGACATCAGTGTTGAAACGAAGTGATTTTCATGTACCACTTGTTGGGTTGCAGAAGCGTATTGAGAAATATCGGCTTGGCTCAATGTGTTTGTATCAATGCCTGTTCCAGGATGGAATACGTTCGCAATTGTAATACCTACAATAATGGCTATTGTGGTAATAACTTCGAAATAAAGAATAGTTTTAAATCCGATACGGCCTAGCTTTTTTGAGTCTCCAATGCCTGCTACACCAACAATGATGGAGGCTAGTACGATAGGGACTACAATCATTTTAATTAAGCGAATAAAGAGGTCACCTGCTGGTTGTAAAATGTTACTGATGACCCAGAAAGCATTTAGATTAGTTATAGTTTTTTCATATCCGAATGCACTGAAAAGCGTTACACTTGGCATATTGTGTAAGATAGCGCCAAGAGTGATTCCTAAAATTAAGGCAATAACGATTTGCCAAGCAAGCGTGATTTTAAAAGACTTTTTTTTCATATTTATCCTAATCTATTTATAGGTTATTTATCAGCCAAAGTGGATTAGTTATGCAATAACTAGCTATTATTTATGAAGACGAAAAATATGTACTGCTATATGAGCAAACAAAATACTGCAGGAAACGTATAAGTACTTTATAAAAAACAGTAATAGTTATTGATACTTACGTTTTAAAACCCCACTTTGGGCGTCATCGTATAATAAAAGAGTTATATTGTTTTGCCAAGTTAATTTTTGTTACGGGCGATGAATCATACTATTTAACTGATGTATTAAATGACGAGTTACTCAATTAGGCATATAATAAAAGTTATATAACCCAATCTAATTTTTATATTTATATTGTTGTAAAAACAACGGTAGTCTTCTTTTTATTATGACACGTCAATCTATTTTCTTATTAACACGCTTACTTGCTGAGTTAGTCATATTACTTGCTTTTTATGCGGTAGGTAGACAACTTGTTCTGTGGTTTAACTTAAATATTCCTCCTGGAGTAGTAGGGCTTGCACTATTACTTGCCGTTTTTGCCTTTGGTTGGCTTTCCCCTGAGCAGCTTCAGCGCGGAGCTGCTTTATTAATGGGTGAGATGTTGCTTTTTTTTATTCCAGCAGTGATGAGTCTTTTAGATCAAGGAACATTAATTAAAAATCAAGGCTGGAAGATCATATTAATCATTATTATCAGTACTGTTCTTGTCATGTTAGGAACGGCTATTACTGTTGAGTTGATCTATCGTTGGAGTTTAATGCGTCGTTGGAGAAAAAAGCATGACCATTGAGTGGTGGAAACCTTGGCTTTGGCTATTATTAACTTTATGTAGCTACTTTGCTAGTCGTTGGCTTTATAAGCGTAAGCGTTATTATATTTTATCGCCTTTGCTCTTTGTACCTATTATTTTGTTTGCTTTTGCCGTACCGTTACATACTACCTATAAAGAGTACTCTCAAAATACACATTGGTTGGTATTGATGTTGGGACCAGCAACGGTGGCTTTTGCTGTACCTATTTGGAAACAACGTAAATTGATTATGCAACACTGGTTGGCGTTATCGATTGGAATGTTAGTTGGCAGTAGTTTATCTATTATTAGTTCTTTTTACTTGGCTCACATGCTTTCATTGGATGATAAAGTGACTTTGTCGTTAGTGCCTAGAACAATCACAACACCCTTTGCAATGCCCGTAGCTGAAACATTGGGTGGTGTTCCTGAGCTTGCAGCGGTGTTTGTTTTAATTACAGGCGTCTTAGGTGGTTTGTTAGGTGGCATTATATTAAAGTGGTTGCCTTTAAAAACAACGTTGGCGCGTGGTGCTATCTTTGGAGTGGGTGCACATGGTTGTGGTGTAAGTAGGGCACAAGAGTTAGGGATGGGGGAAGGGTCTGTTGCAGGATTAGCAATGGTTCTGATGGGACTGATAAATTTAATTGCAGCTCCTTTACTGCATTACATTTTATAGTTTAGTTTAAAGAAGAACCTAAAGGTTCTTCTTTAACTTGTTATTTACTTCTTTTCTGTTGCAGGAGCTGCTTGTTGAGCTGCTTGCATTTTTTTAACTTCTACAAGAGCCGCTTTTGCTTGTGTACAAGCTGATTTTTGTTGCTCTGCTGTTAACGCTGCTAATTGTGCTTTTGAATCTTCATATTGTTTTTTAACAACTGCTTCATCCATACCTTGCGATTTAGCTGCTTCTAATGCTTGAGGAAGCATGGTATCTGCTTCTTTGTAATAATCTTGACACTCTGCTACTAATTCAGCAGCCATTGCAGAAATAGAGGTGGCACCAATCATTAAGCCTAATAAAATCTTTTTCATATTTTTTCCTAACGTATATTTTTACTGAGCTGATTTTTTATATCAGTGTATAACTACATTTCTAGCTTAGAGGTTTTAGATTATTTTGTAAATTAATAATAGGTCGATATTTATATTATGGTGTGGTTATTAGTAAATAATAATGAGTTCTTTCGTGTTTGCCTAATAATTCATTATAATGATCAATTATTTTGTATTTTGCTAACTTTCGATTAGGAAATGTGTCAATGTTAGATCGTACGGCTCGCTTATCTGCTTTTCAACAGGCTTTAAAAAATCGTATCTTAGTCCTCGATGGAGCGATGGGAACGATGATACAAAGCTACAAACTCGAAGAAAAAGACTATCGGGGTGAACGCTTTGCTGATTGGCACATGGATGTTAAAGGTAATAATGATTTATTGGTGCTCACTCAACCACAAATTATTGCCGAGATTGAGAAAGCCTATTTAGATGCTGGTGCTGATGTTTTAGAAACCAATACCTTTAACTCAACCCGTGTTTCTCAAGCAGATTATGGCATGGAACACTTGGTGTATGAGTTAAATCTAGCAGGTGCTCGCATTGCTCGGCAGGTGGCTGATCAAAAAACATTAGAAACGCCCGACAAACCAAGGTTTGTTGCCGGTATTTTAGGCCCGACGAGCAGAACCTGTACCATTTCACCTGATGTGAATAATCCAGGTTTTCGTAATATTCATTTTGATGAGCTTGTGGAAAATTATACGGAAGCAACAAAAGCCTTAATAGAGGGTGGTGTTGATTTCATCATGATCGAAACGATTTTTGATACTTTAAATGCGAAAGCTGCTATTTTTGCAGTGCAAGGAGTATTTGAAGAGTTAGGCGTTACTTTACCGATTATGATTTCTGGTACAATCACGGATGCATCTGGCCGTACTTTATCAGGGCAAACAACCGAGGCCTTCTGGAACTCAATTCGCCATGCAAATCCTATATCAGTGGGGCTAAACTGTGCTTTAGGGGCTAAAGAGCTACGTCCATATCTTGCAGAGTTATCAACAAAAGCAGAGACCTATGTTTCGGCACATCCTAATGCAGGCTTACCTAATGCGTTTGGTGAGTATGATGAAACGCCTGCACAAATGGCGGCAATTATTAAAGAGTTTGCTCAGGCAGGCTATTTAAATATCGTAGGTGGTTGTTGTGGGACAACGCCAGCTCACATTAAAGCCATTGCGGAGGCGGTGAGTACCGTTGCACCACGTAATGTGCCCGATATTCCTAAGGCTTGCCGTCTTGCTGGGTTAGAGCCTTTTAATATTACTCGTGAATCATTATTTATTAATGTGGGTGAGCGAACCAATGTGACCGGTTCGGCTAAGTTTGCGCGTTTAATCCGTGAGGGCGATTATGCACAAGCGCTTGATGTGGCGCGTCAACAAGTTGAGTCAGGCGCACAAATCATTGATATTAATATGGATGAGGGCATGTTGGATTCGAAAGCGGCGATGGTCACTTTCTTAAACCTTATTGCCTCTGAGCCTGATATTTCTCGTGTGCCTATTATGCTTGATTCTTCTAAATGGGAAGTGATTGAGGCAGGGTTAAAGTGTATTCAAGGTAAGGGTATCGTTAATTCCATCAGTTTAAAAGAAGGGGTTGATGCCTTTATACATCATGCCAAGCTTTGCAAACGTTATGGTGCGGCAATTATTGTGATGGCCTTTGATGAGGATGGTCAGGCCGATACTGAAGCCCGTAAAAAGCAAATCTGTAAACGTTCTTACGATATTTTAGTCAATGATGTAGGTTTTGCTCCCGAAGATATTATTTTCGATGCCAATATTTTTGCGGTGGCTACAGGGATTGAAGAACATAATAATTATG
>CAYNAM010000160.1:0-4830 GCA_964395065.1 uncultured Ventosimonas sp. | reverse complement strand
GGCTGGTGCTACAAAAGCACATTGAATTTAATCAAATTTATTAAAGTGGGCTTAATACGCAGCCAGATGATAACGGCATCCATGCTGCTTATAATGCAAATATTGGCGATTAGCATCTAACTTTACTGCGAAACTATTTTCGTAATAATTTCTTTTAGAAAGTTTGAACGCATTTTTTACTCGATAACATTTTTGATAACTTAAAGAAATGAATGTATTAATGTCCTTCCAAAAAAAATGAAAGATTAATTGTTTTTGTTTTTTTCCAACATAAGTCGAATAGATAAAATATAGTGATAGTACTAACTTATTACTGATAGCCAAATGATGAATACCCTCACACTCTGTTTTTTGATTCTGCTTTTTTGAAAGAAAGTGATTTAATTTTTTAATGACTAAATACTCTTTAGAAAAAAATAAATTACTCATGCGTTTCTCTTAATTTGCTGTTGGTATAACAACGCTAATTCTAGGAGTCGCGGCAAAATAATTTAATCGTGCCTATGTGGCATTTAACGATCACTTAAAAAAGAGTTAAATAGACTATTTTTTTGTTTAAATAATAAAAAAAGATCTGCAAAATATTAGGTATCTATTTGTTTTTTATAAGACATTAAAGATAAAAATGAATATCCTCTGAAGATTTTATAAAATACTTTGCTTATAAAGTAACCACTCATCAAAAAAAACAGCGCGAATAGATAAAAAAAATCATAATATAAGCATATTTCATTATACTTTTCGCTAATATAGAAATTTAATAATTCAACCACCCACACCGATACTAGACTAATGTCTATAATAACCATGTTCGGCAATCTACTCAAGAAAACTATAGCTACTCCTGCACCGCCTTACTCTATTCAAAATAGACTTTAAATATAATTTTGATATCCTTTTTTATTAATAAACAAGTCTATTATGATAGTGGTAAGTTTTAATTCAAGAGAAAAGGGGAATATTTATTATTAACAATATTAGATCGTTGTATTTGTTCAGAACAAATATGCAAATATAGCAAATAAATGAATTTTAGAATTTGGAGGTTCCATAAGAATAGAAGGGATTAAAACAATATAAACACCATGAAATAAATAATTGACTCTAACATAGTCTATCTATTACAAAGCAACAAACCGTTTTAGCTATACCTGTCTTGTATTAACTAATTCAGTATCACATAAATCTACGTAATATCCCCGGATAATTGATGATTACATAACGTGATGCTTTACCTAATAAACCAGCACGTCGCCTACCAAGGATAGCCAAAAATAAAGCCATACTTGTCAATATTAGCGTTTTTCTTGTTTGTGGTGTTTTTTTATCTACGGGATTAAATAATCTCCTCAAACGTCCACCTACTCTAATAATAGGGTGAAGCTCTTGTTGCAATACTCTACGCTGCAAAACCATCTCTTGCTGGATTAAAGCTTTACGAACAGAAATAGAATTTTTTTTATGGTTCATCAAAAAAAACCTTATCTTTTATAAGCTCCTCTCTTGTTGCAGAAAAGAGTTTAGTGTTTTTCCTTAAATACAGAAGACTAAAACCTGCCGTCATCATCAACAAAAAACAACCTATCGATAAACAACCAATAGCAACCATACGCTGCGTTTCCCAAAAATAAACAATAATGCCTATTGAAGAGAAAATTAAAAACAACATACCAAAAATCACTAAAATAGCCATACGAATAAAACATTGCCAATAAAATCTTTTTGCTTCCTCAAGCTCTATAGACAACAATTTCACATGACTATTTAGCAAATTAATGGCCGCTTGGCTCAAGCCTTTTGAGGAATTTATCGACTCACTAGAAGCTTCTTTAACATCCATAACGGCCTCAAATTGATTAGCGTCTACGTAATAATTGAGCAACAACAACTGCGGTTGCAGCAGCAATACCTACAGAAGCCCAAGGATGTGCTTTTACATAATCATCGGTTGCCTTAATAGCTTCTTTACCTTTTTTACAAATAGGCTGTACATGATCATCTAAGGTTTCACGCATATCATGTATTTTTGTTGCCAAACGCTCACGCAACTCATGTGTCTTCTCATCAGCTTCATGAGAAGTTTCTTTCAATAAACGCTCCGCGCCATCAATAATTTCATTAAACTGTGTAACTAAATCATCTTTAGCTTTTTTAGCCACTGATTTGATATCTTTTTCTTGTTCATTTGATGTGCTCATAGTATTTCTCCTCACTAAATAAACTAATAACTAATCCGATAAAACGTTGACTGTATTATCTTAGCCGATTAACTATTTACTTTTATATGATACATTAGGACACTATATCTATTAATGAATTAAGAAATAGCTTCTTTCTAAGTTCATGCCTTTCAGTTTAACAGATATTAATCATTTTTTTACTATCAACTTGTGACTAAAAATGTTATGCTACGCGCCTGTATTTATACACGATCTATTATGCTTTAACTAAAAATAGTTGCAAACCAAGTGTTTTCTTGGTATAAAGCGCACCTATTTTTTAAAGGTTCTTATTTAAAAGAGCTTTTGTAGTTAATTTATAATTACTTTATGTTGAGTTTATAGCCAACCCATGCCGGGTTTGGCATGAGGTTTAGAGGGCTGAAAATGTCAAGAGTTTGTCAAGTAACTGGTAAAGGGCCAGCAGTAGGAAATAACGTTTCCCACGCACAAAATAAAACGCGTCGTCGTTTTTTACCTAATCTTCAACATCACCGTTTCTGGGTTGAATCAGAAAATCGTTTTGTTCGTTTACGTGTTTCAGCAAAAGGTATGCGCATGATTGATAAATTAGGTATCGATGCAGTATTAGCTGATATTCGTGCTCGTGGCGGCAAGGTTTAAGGAGTCTTAAAATGCGTGAATTAATTCGTTTAGTATCAAGTGCTGGAACAGGTCATTTTTATACAACTGACAAAAACAAGCGTACTACCCCTGATAAAATCGAAATCAAAAAGTACGATCCAGTTGTACGTAAGCACGTTGTTTACAAAGAAGCTAAAATCAAATAGTTTTAATTTCTTTAAAAAGCCCACTTTATGTGGGTTTTTTTATGGATTATCGTATATATTTACTCAATACAGATCAAAACAAATAATAACAATTTAGTCATCCCACATAACAGCCCACACTGTAAAATAACCATAAACTATCAGTTATGGTATATGATGCAGTTAATTGAGTATCATCCAACATAAGGAGCAAAAAAATGACGGATACTGTTTTTATTACAGGTGCCACATCAGGCTTTGGTTATGCTACAGCGCTACGCTTTGCTAAAGCAGGTTGGAAACTGATTTTAACGGGCCGCAGAACTGAACGCTTAGAAAAGTTAAAAGCTAAACTTTCATCAGTACCCGTTCATATTATCACCTTAGATGTCCGTGATGCGAACGCCGTAAAGCAAGCAGTAACTAAACTTCCTGATGAATTCAAATCCATAAAGACATTGATCAATAATGCAGGGCTTGCATTGGCGCCTGAACCCTCACAGAAGGTAGCTTTAGAAGATTGGCATACCATGATAGATACCAATATTACAGGGCTTGTTAATGTTACACATGCACTACTCCCATCCCTGATCGCCACGGGTAAAGGAGCTACGATTATCAATCTTGGCTCTATTGCAGGACAGTGGCCCTACCCAGGCAGTCATGTTTATGGAGCATCAAAGGCTTTTGTACAACAATTCAGTTACAATCTACGCTGTGACCTATTAGGCACTGGGGTTAGAGTAACAGACATTGCACCAGGTATGGCAGAAACAGAGTTTACACTTGTACGCACAGGGGGCAATCAAAAAGCATCAGATGATCTATATCAGGGTACAACCCCTCTATCAGCAGAAGATATTGGTGAACAGATATACCACATTGCTACCCTACCCGACCATATTAATTATAATCGTGTTGAAATTATGCCCGTTCGACAAGCATGGTCAGCATTTGCTGTAGATCGTGACAAATAATATACTGGGTTGTCTACTTTATAAAATAAGTAGACAACTCTATAATGACGATAATGTAAATAAACTGTTGACTGCGCTGTTATTAATCCATTAATGAAATCTTAATGAATTTTTTTTACGTTAACACCAAGTATTAAAATATATTACTCACATCTAAAATAAGTGTTTCCTATGACAAACCTACTTCGTACAGCGATCCTTGCGACCTCATTACTCCTTTCCTTTTCCACTATTGCAGCACCAAACACTAATGATAATCTTGCGCAAACCATACAAAAGTCACTCGAATCTAATAAAGTCACACCCGATACTCTATCATTAGCTATTGTACCTTTAACGGGTAATGGTAAAGCAATTTATATCAATGCTGATACCCCCATGAATCCAGCTTCTACTATGAAGTTATTAACCACCTACTCAGCCCTCGAGCTACTCGGTCCAGGCTTTAGATGGAAGACTGCTTTTTATACTGATGGAGAGGTCAAAAACGGCATCGTGCATGGCAATCTTTATTTAAAAGGTAATGGCGACCCTAAGCTGAATATGGAGCGTCTCTGGTTATTACTAAGAGATTTAAGAAATAACGGTATTACAGCAATCAAAGGAAACTTAATACTCGATCGTAGCTACTTCAATATCCCCGAAGAAAAGGTATTCTTAGATGATAGCAATGAAAGTTACCGGCCTTATCTCGTATCGCCAGACTCACTTCTTATAAACTTTAAAGTAATTCGTATCATTAGTCATACGGACAATAAACAAGCAAAAATTGTTTCAGATCCTCCATTAAAAGATCTACAAATCATCAATGAACTACAAGTAATAGCACCAAAAAAGAAAAACCATTGCCCTGTTATGCCTGAT
>CAYNAM010000159.1:0-4845 GCA_964395065.1 uncultured Ventosimonas sp. | reverse complement strand
GAAAAAACCATAATAAAGTGCCTGTGATTTAATTTGCGATTTTGTTGCATCGTAAGCCCCCTGATTTAATATAGCCCCTTTTTTTAGCTCCTTGCTGCCTATATTTTTAAATGCCTCTAATGTAGAAGCAGGGCCTAGAATCTTTATATCGATATTTTGTAGACGAATTGGACTCCCCAATAAAACTTTTATTTTTAATGTCGGATTTTTGCTTTTTCTGCCTGAAATACGAGTATGAACTTGTGTCTCATAGTATCCTAACGCTTGACTTGCTGTGATAGCCTTTTCTTTTACAACGGATTGTAAGCGCAGTAAGGTAGCTATATTTTGGTCTTCAAAATTACCAATATAGGCTTCGATATTATCTTTAACTGCTTTATTTTCGGGAATCACTTCAACCACTACTTGATTAGCATAGATAACAATACTGTAGCTGATGAGTGTCGTTAATAAAGGAATTTTAAAATGCATAAGCAAAAAGATAACATCAGTTGAAGTTAATTGTTTAGTTTATACTAATCGGTATGCCTTATAAATAATGATATCAGCACTATACATATCATTTAGTATGAGATATATAATTTATATAATTAGTACGGCTTATGCCATTTTATTTAATTTAGCTTGCAAGACTATTGGCCTGTATATTCACAGCCGCTAGTACAGGTCTCCCTAATACAAACTTTGGACAACTCTGGCAGAAGGGGTTTTAATTGTTGCCAAACCCAAATAGCTAAATTTTCACTGGTAGGATTCTCCAACCCTTTAATCTCATTTAGATAATTATGGTCAAGTTGCTCATAAATAGGTTTGAAGATCTGTTTGATTTCGGAAAAATCCTTGATCCACCCCATTTTAGGATCAATATCGCCTGTTATATAAAGTACAACCTTAAAAGAGTGTCCATGCAAGCGACCACACTTATGACCCACAGGGACATGAGGAAGACGATGTGCTGCTTCAAAAGTAAATTCTTTAAATAGTTCCAAAACAATTGCCTATTTCAATATGAGTGATGTCAGTATTTTAACAAGGAGTACTTAATAACTCTATGTATTTTATTGATCTCAAAGTTTTTGCATAAAGAAAGGGATTGAGAATATGCTTTGAGATAAAGCAATACGGCTTGAGTATAGTCGTTAATTAGTGCATCCTTGTAAAAATATGATACAATTTAACCAGTTAATTTTAAAGTCAAGGATACTTTATATGAAAAAAATAGGGTCTTTAATTCTATCTCTGATTGTTATAAGCTCTGCTCAGGCTCAAGCATATAAATGTAAGCAAGAAAATGGAAAGTATTTATTTTCTGATAGACCTTGTGTTTCTTCGGCGGCCGAAATATTAGAAAAAACAAAAATTGACTATAATGGTGTTGTTGTTTATTTAGCAATAAATGCTGATCCAAGCCCTTTACCTAATAGAATCGTAAATCAGTTTTTAGATAAAGTTTATGATGCTTGCCAAGAAAAAAATGGCCAAAAATTATTTAGCTATTTTTCTAAAGAATCTCAAAAAAAATTAAAGTTTCGTATTATTAATGATGACCCATTCACTGCAGTTTCAAGTGCATGCGGCAATATAAATAATATAAAAAGGGAAATTGAGGAGTCAAACGAACCTATCTTATTTGCCAGTAAAAAACCTGGTAAAGCAATTGAATTATGCCTTTACACTGCAAAAAGAGGTCTTGAAAACTGCCTAGGCAACACAAAAATTATCGCGGAGCAAGGTCTTCTTAAACTAGATAATCTTTAAGCGTTAGGCTAAATAATGTAATAAACTATAACTTAGTTCAGGTTTATTAAGCAAAGAAATAATGCAAACTGCAAAACAACAAGTTAATTTTATTACAGCCATTTGGCGAGTTATTAAGCTTATTTGGCATTTTTTTTTAGGTTTACTTAAGTTATGTTTATTTAGTAAGTTTTATACTGAATCAGATAAGGAAACATTTGTGCGTTCTTGGTCTAGTAAGCTTTTAAAACTATTAGATATTCGCGTTGTTATACAAGGAAAAGATCCAATTCAATTTAATAATACGCTTTTGGTGGCAAATCATATTTCATGGTTAGATATCCTGATTATTTTTACCACTGTAAAACCGCGTTTTGTGGCCAAAAAAGAAATTGCTAGCTGGCCTATTGTGGGTATGATCGCTAAGTTGGGTGATACTATTTTTATTGAAAGGGAAAATAAACGTAGCATTACCTACGTTAATAGTTTGATAGCCAAAGCATTACAAGAAGGACATTGTGTCGCTGTATTTCCAGAGGGAAAGACCTCTCTAGGTGTATCAGTAGAACCATTTAAGTCTTCGTTGTTTGATGCGGTGTTACGCTCTAAAGGACAAGTCTTACCAATTGCATTGCAGTATCTGGATAGCAATTTATCCATAACAACACGACCTTCATTTGCTGGTGATACAACTTTATTACGTAGTGTTTGGAATGTGCTAACTTGCTATAAGCTGACCGTAAACATTTCTTTTGAGCAAACATTACCTGCTAAGCAGTTTTTAGACCGTAGTCATTTAGCCATTGCGTCAAGGCAAAAAATTTTAAAACATTGGGTATAACAGTGAGTATTTTAGCTAGTTATAAGATTAGTTTTATAATTCATGTTAAGTTTTTCTCTATAATAAAAACTTTCTGGTATAATTAGTTATTTACAAATCTCTTGGAAGTTTTCTCATGCAGCCCATGCTAACCATTGCCTTACGTGCAGCTCGTAGTGCTGGCGAATTTATTTTTAGAGCAACAGAGCGTTTAGATAGTTTAAGCCCTCAGCAAAAACAAGCTAATGATTATGTTTCAGAAGTCGATAAACAGGCTGAGGAGATGATCATTGCCGCTTTACAAAAAGCATATCCTAACCATGGTATTCTGGGCGAGGAAACAGGTTTAATAAAAGGAAAAGATGAGGGTGAGGACTACTTATGGATCATTGATCCATTGGATGGAACTACTAACTTCTTAAGAGGTGTTCCTCATTATGCAGTAAGTATTGCTTGCCAGTATAAAGGTCGTTTAGAGCATGCAGTAGTTTTAGACCCTGTACGTCAGGAAGAATTTACAGCTAGCCGTGGTCGTGGTGCAGCTGTCAATGGTAAACGTATTCGCGTTAGTGCTCGCAAAAGCTTAGAGGGCGCTCTATTAGGAACTGGTTTTCCATTTAGACAAGATCAACTGGCTGGTTTGGATAACTATCTAGGAATGTTTCGTGATTTAGTGGGTATGACGTCTGGTATTCGCAGAGCAGGAGCTGCAAGCTTAGATTTAGCTTATGTTGCTGCAGGTCGTTATGATGCATTCTGGGAGTCTGGACTTTCATCTTGGGATATGGCGGCTGGTGTACTTCTTATTCAAGAAGCAGGTGGGTTAGTTAGCGATTTTGCTGGTGGACACGATTTTTTAGACAGTGGTCATGTTGTCGCGGGTAATCCTAAATGCTTTAAAGCAGTGTTACAAACTATTCAACCCCACCTGTTAAAAAAATAACTTTTCTCTAAACGAAAGCCTTGTTTTCTATTCATTAGAAGATAGGGCTTTTTGCTATATATTTTTAAAAATCGCTCATTTAACAGTAACTGCTTCCATTTACTATGAAATATTTAATTGCTTTATGAGAATACAGAGTTATAAAGTAACTAGATTATAGATGTGTCAAACCTTCATGTCATGATGAAAATATTATAAATTAATAAGAGTACGCAGAAACCTGTGCACTCAGGCGGAGTGTTGAATATGACATTGCATAAAGCAGTGTTCATCAAGTAAAAAAACACATTGAACAGGACTATAGCGAAGCCGAAATGGTCGAGAAAATTCTTTGAGCCGATACCATTATCTATCAAATGCCAGATTGGTGGATGGATACACCGCGGAAAGTTAAACGTTGCATGGATGATGTTTATACTATGGGGGGCTGATGATGGACAGACACATTCTGAACCTAAAAAACAATATGGGATAGGTAGTATGATACAAGATCGCCACGCTTTCAGTAACAGGGAATGAGCCTTTAGAGATAGAGACTTATTAGGTAGTGCGTAAGTATTTAGTGAATAGGTAAGTAATTGTTAGTCCTATTGTGGCACAGAAAAATAACATTATTGCTGTAGGGTAAACTGTTCCATTTTGTAACCATGCCGTAAGCCCTGATAGACTTGCAGCAATAGCAAATTGGATTGTCCCCATAAGCGCAGAAGCGCTACCTGCCTGTCTAGCATCAATAGACATTGCACAGGCCGTGATATTGGGGAGAAGTATACCTATTGTGCCCATAAAGATAATAATAGGTATAACTAGCACCCAAACAGGAGCTTTAAAACAACTAGCTATTATTAATAATAGTGCTGCGCTTACAGATATCAATAGAATTTTAGGAATCCAAAACATAGAAGGGTGCTTGGCTAATAAAATATAATTTAATTGGGCAGATAGCATAATGCTCAGTGAGTTGAGAGCAAATAACCATGCATATTGTGTGTTCGTTAATCCGTACAGTTCGACAAATATAAAATGTGAACTACCAATGTAGATAAAAAGCCCTGCTAATACAAATCCACCCACAAAGCTAAAACAAATAAATTGATATTTTTTAAAAAGTGCCTTGTATTGTTTTACTGCTGTGGAAACAGGTGGCCTTGGGGCATTTGGATGTAATGTTTCAGGAAGCCAACAAAAGGTTGTTATAATAATGGTTATGGAAAAAATAGCACAGAAGTAAAAACTTGTATGCCATGATCCATAATACTGTAGTAACCAACTCCCAATGAGTGGAGCTATCATTGGAGTGACTCCACTAACGAGCATAAGTTGTGAAAAAACTTTGGCGGCTATT
>CAYNAM010000158.1:0-4979 GCA_964395065.1 uncultured Ventosimonas sp. | reverse complement strand
AGAGCCTCGTTCAAAATCTTGTCGATCGTTAACTTGACCATCTTCAATTAAAATATAGGGATCAAAAAAAAGGCCTGTCAATGAGCTTTTGATATTTATCGCTAAAAAAAGCGTATCTAGCTCGTCTGTAAGTTCACCCTTAATGGCTAAAGTATTCTGGTTGAGCGAAGTTTGGTATTGTAATGTGTCGGCAGGAAACTGATAGAGATAATCTTGTTTAGGCGAATAGAACAAATGATCAGCCAGCCATGTTTCATGAATAACCCAAATAGCGATTAAAAGAATTGGGATAAAACAAGCAAGCACAGGGGTAAAACAAGAGGCGACTGACCAAGTAAGAATAAAAATAGCAAAGCCTATTAAAATAAACCGTTTCTTTTGGCGGTGTTTTTTTAGAAGCTGTTGTTTTTTACTCATTAGCCGCTGACTCCTACATCAATACGATTACACCAACGTTCTTTATATTCTCGGTCTGCTTTACCAAAGGAATAACGTAATGGTTTATTTTGTTTATTTGCATACTCCCATGAGGCTTGTAGATTAATAAAACTTAATACACTGCCGGGGCTAAAGTTTCGCTCTTGAGGGTCGACACCACCATTAACGTATTCAATACTGAGCCATTTAGGTGACTCTACTTGGTAAAGAACTTGAATGGCAATAGGGGCATTGTCTAAAAAGATGACAGATCCCACCATAAATTCGCGGAGTAGTTCAAAAACTTCTGCTTGAGTCGGGGCGCTAGGCACTTGAAAGTTCCAGCGTTTAAAGAACAGGTCACAATACATACTGGCGAGTTCTTCAGAAGAAAAGTCGGTAATGGACTTAATAATACCACCAGCCTCTTCAAGCAGACGTAATTCGCGCCGTTGATTATAGCGGAATTTTTTTGAGTACTCTTCAAATGGTCTGGCAATGGCTAATTGCTCTTTTTGTGGCTGCCAATTATTGATTTGAGGCTGATTTAGTGTGGATAAATAACGTGCTTTATGGCGAAGTGTAATCTGTGCATTATCTGCCAAAGGTAAAATAATTTCTGCATTGCCTAAGTCAAATAAGCCGCGTTTACCCTTTTTCTTTAATTGATCTCGTGAAAGGGCTAGGGCATCATCCCAGCAGGCAATAGCTCCTACCCAATCACCTTCTTGTTGCCAACCAAGGTAACGCACAGGGGTATTGGCCAGTGTAGAAAGTTTTTTAATAATGGTTGGGTGCGTAGCAACACTACCGCCGTAGGTGTGCCATATTTTTTCATAGTCGTTGGCATTAATCTCATGCCAACCTCTTTCACGAAACCATTGTAACTTATTGAGTAGCACTGCTTCTTTCCTTTCATCAATATTACAGTTATTTTAACACGATATAATTAAATAGGTTTTAAAGTTAATGTATATACATAAAATATTATTATTTATTAGAGGTTATGTAATTAGGTTTTATAAAAATCAATTGTTTAATAAATAATCAAATGTAAACCTTTGTGATTAATAAAGTTGACATATGATAAATGAAACTTATTATGTGCAGTCAAAAGACAGCTCACATTTTATAGCACAGGTTTTGTATGACATCTAATAAAGTTAGACATGATTGGCGTTTAGACGAGGTAATGGATTTATTAGCCATGCCGTTCAATGATTTGATATTCAAGGCGCAAACTGTTCATCGCCAATATTTTGATGCTAACCAAGTTCAGGTTTCAACGCTCCTTTCTATTAAAACAGGTGCGTGCCCTGAGGATTGTAAATACTGCCCACAATCAGGCCATTATGACACGGGGTTGGATAAAGAAAAGCTGTTAGAAGTACAAAAGGTTTTAGAAGAAGCAAAAGCTGCTAAAGAGATTGGTTCTACTCGTTTTTGTATGGGCGCGGCTTGGAAGCACCCAACGGCTAAAGATATGCCGTATGTACTAGAAATGGTGAAAGGGGTAAAAGCGTTAGGCCTTGAAACTTGTATGACACTAGGTCGTTTAACACAAGAGCAAGCTACTCAGTTAGCACAGGCAGGTTTAGATTACTATAATCATAACCTAGATACTTCACCAGATTTTTATACTAATATTATTACTACTCGTACCTATAGTGAGCGCCTCCAAACATTGGCCTATGTGAGAGAAGCAGGTATGAAAATTTGCTCGGGTGGTATTTTGGGGATGGGCGAGTCGTTAAAGGATCGCGCGAATTTATTGATTCAATTAGCCAACTTGCCTGAGCACCCAGAAAGTGTTCCGATTAATAATCTAGTTAAGGTAAAAGGAACGCCTTTAGAAAATGCTGAAGAAATTGATCCGTTTGATTTTATTAGAATGCTCGCAGTGGCAAGAATTATGATGCCAAAATCACATGTGCGTTTATCCGCTGGGCGTGAACAAATGAATGAACAAATGCAAGCGTTGGCCTTTTTAGCGGGGGCTAACTCTATTTTCTATGGTGATCGCTTACTTACAACCAGTAATCCACAAACCATCAAGGATCAAGCCTTATTTGCTAAATTGGGAATAAAACCTGAGGCCAGACAAGATCACGCTGATGAAGTTCACCAAGCCGCAATAGAGCAAGCCATTGTGGAGCAACGTCAATCAGCATTATTTTACGATGCAGCTAAAGCTTAGTTGAACCGACGATGAGTTTTGATTTAGTCTCACGTTGCACTGCTCAGAAGGAGCAGTATCTTTATCGAACCCGTTTAAATTTACAAAGCCCTCAAACCCCCGAAGTGACTATTAACGGACAACGCTATTTGGCCTTTTGCAGTAATGATTATTTAGGCTTGGCTGCTCATCCCAAAGTAATTGAGGCGCTTTCCCTTGGTGCAAAAAAATGGGGGGTGGGTGGTGGTGCTTCTCATTTGGTGGTTGGTCATAGTGAACCGCATCATGAGTTAGAGATTGCATTAGCACAGTGGACTAAACGTGAGCGCGCCTTATTGTTCTCTACGGGGTATATGGCTAACCTAGCCGCTGTTACCGCGCTTGTAGGAAAAAATGATACGGTATTAGAGGATCGTTTAAACCATGCGTCATTATTGGATGCAGGGCTATTAAGTGGCGCAAGGTTTTTGCGTTATCAGCATAATAATGCGGACAATCTTCAATTACGCTTAAAAAGATCTCAAGGTAATACATTGGTGGTTACTGATGGTGTCTTTAGTATGGACGGCGATATGGCGGATTTACCGACACTTTGTCAAATGGCTAAAGCTCATCAGGCTTGGGTAATGGTTGACGATGCACATGGTATGGGAGTTTTAGGTCATACAGGGGCAGGGCTGGTTGAGCATTTTGGTTTAACAGTTGATGATGTTCCCGTATTAATGGGTACATTAGGCAAAGCTTTTGGTACGTCAGGGGCTTTCATTGCAGGCAGTGAGGAACTTATAGAATACCTTATTCAATTTGCTCGCCCTTATATCTATACTACCAGTCAGTCTCCTGCTATTGCTTGCGCAACGTTACAGAGCTTACGGCTTATCGAACAAGAGTCATGGCGAAGAGAGCATTTAAATAGCTTAATCGAGCAGTTTAAAGAGGGGGCAAAACATATTGGTTTGCCTTTAATGGAGAGTCAAACAGCCATTCAGCCTATTCTCATCGGTAACAGTGAAGCAGCAATGTTGTTTTCAGAGAAACTAAAACAGCAAGCTATCTTAGTAACGGCTATTCGTCCGCCGACTGTTGCTAATGGAAGCGCAAGGCTTCGTATTACTTTAACGGCAGCTCATACAGCAAGCCATGTTGAACATTTATTAGATGCGTTAGCAAGTTGTTGGAAGCAGATGAGCGAGACTACCCCATGAGTTGTATTTTTTTATTAACTGGGTGGGGTGTTGGTGAGCAATGTTTAATGCCATTAGTCGATGAGCTAGCAAAGCTTAATCATCATGTCATTATCAAAAACTTACCCTATCTGGCTGAGCCTAAACAGTGGTTCTCAGCCTTAGAAAAACAATTACCTGAAAATACTTATTGGGTGGGTTGGTCTTTAGGGGGGCAATTGCTGAGTCAGTTGACGATGTTGACGGCAAAACAATGCTTGGGACTTGTAACATTAGCCAGTAATGTTAGTTTTACAGTAAAAGAAGATTGGCCTTATGCCATGGATGCTGCTGTTTTTAATCAGTTTGAGCAAAGCTATAAAGACATGCCTAAGCAGGCCATAAAACGTTTTTTACAGTTAGTGGCGCAAGGCTCGTTAGAGCCAAAAGCAATAGTAAGAATATTACAGAAAATGGCGAGTGATGATGTGATGGAGCATGGTGATATTGGTTTAACACTGTTGGCCAATTTGGATACACGCCTTGCTCTAAAAAAGTTGGTTCGACCGCAGTACCATTTATTTGCTGAACAGGATGCACTAGTGCCTATTGCTTGTGCTGCGCAATTACAGCACTTATTGCCTAACGCTAAGATAGAGATGCTCAATCAACGAGGACACGCCTTTGTGATTGAGGAGTCTGCTAGCATTGCAAATAAAATAGATCAGTTTATTAGGACGTGCCAATGAAACCCAGCAAGTTGGCGATTGCGCTCTCCTTTTCTAAGGCGGCCGCAGGGTATGATCAATCTGCTGCACTACAACGAAAGATTGGTCACACGTTGCTAGCAGGACTTTGTCCAACGCAACAAGCTGGTATTCTACTAGATCTAGGCTGTGGTACGGGTTATTTTTCTAATGTATTAAAAAATACTTTTCCTCAAAGCACATTACTAGGCGTTGATTTAGCAGAGGGAATGTTATTGCAAGCAAAACGTACTATAAATAATGTTGCTTGGTTAGCTGGAGATGCAGAAAATTTACCATTTAAAAACAATAGTGTTGATATTGTTTTTTCTAATCTGGCTTTGCAGTGGTGTCATGATTTTGTAAAGGTGTTGAATGAAGTATATCGTGTATTAAAATCAGGTGGTTTATTTGTTTTTACAACCTTATGTGATGGAACATTGTCTGAGTTAAAAAAGAGTTGGCAACAAGTTGATA
>CAYNAM010000157.1:0-5025 GCA_964395065.1 uncultured Ventosimonas sp. | reverse complement strand
CGGTCACGGTATTCGTGCAACGCTTTCTACAGCGTTAAATGAGATGGGCTATCCTAAGGAATGGATAGAAGCACAGCTTTCGCATTCGGATAAAGATCAGATACGAGCTACTTATAATCATGCTCTATATATTGAGCAACGACATAAGATGATGCAGGAATGGGCTGATTGGTTGGATGAGAAGGCTTTAACATTAGCATTGACAGGTTAAAGTCCCTATTCTCAAAAGACTTAGTGAAAAAGGTATTTTGCTGAATAAGAATAAAATACTACGTTATGGTTAGGCACTACCCTGCTTATTATATTTTGTACATCAACGTGGAATAGTTAAGATTTGAGCTAAATTTTTCTCTTCCAAAATCAATTTTCCACGAGACTCAGACGTAATATAAAAACTTTGAATCAACCAATAATCATTCTCTTAGAAATCACTCCATTCCTTAATCATGGTTGTACTAGCTATAACTTTTTTCTTCGAATCTTCCATTACCCAATAACATGAGCGAAGATTGTTATTAAAAGCTGCCAAAACACCCTGTTCAATAAGCAATAATATCGATTTAGATCCTTGAAATTCTTATGCTTAATTGATAGTAAAACCCATAATTGCTTGTTTATCAAAAGGAGTAGCAAATCTAATTGTATATTTCATAATTATACATTTTCCCAAATACTAAAGTTGATTGATGAGAATATATTAAATTTATAGATTTATAAAATGGCTTTTTAATTATCCTTTAAATTAAGTGACATGACTACTATGATCAATGACAATCGGTTTACTATTGAATAAAGGTTTTTTTACACTCTGAGCTAAAATAACGCCTAATAATGACATACTACCACCAATGAGATGATAGGCATACAACGTTTCATGTAGAAACAAAATAGAAATAATAGCAGTGAAGACTGGTGTTAAATTTAAAAACAACGAGGCTTTATTAGCACCCAGTTTCAGTACGCCAAGGATCCAAACCATTGGAGCTACAATTGATGCTGGAATACCCGCGTAAAGCACCAACCCGATATTTTGTGAGTTTAAAGTCGTTTGTTGAGCCATTAAAAAAAAGGGCAATAAAGTTAAAGTCCCAAAGATAATTTGAATATAAACCGAATGCCAATTAGTGATCGGTAGTGACCATTTTTTAGTCAAAACACCATAAAGTGCATAAGACAAGGCAGCAGTGAACATCATGATTTCCCCCTTACCCACCCCCATCTCAAGCAGTTTCATTGGCTGACCACCACTAATGAGCCAAGTGAGTCCAATAAATGACACAATACTACCAAGCAACACACCCAGTGTAGGTGGGACACGTAGAATCAATAAACTTAAAAGAATAGTTAACAATGGAATCACCGAGATCATAATGCCCATCGTTAAAGCGCTGATAGAGTAAGCCGCATAGTAAGCCAGACTTTGATAGAGCGCCATTCCCAATATACCTAATACCAGTAATTTAATGAGGTAAGGATAAATCATTTTGCGATGACAAATTACCCCTTTAAATACAAAGGGTGTTAATAGCAATAGTGCCAATAACCATCGATAAAAAGAGATAGCAGCAGGATCGATAACACCAGCAGACAGTTTATTAACAACCGCGTTACCGGCCCAAATAATAACAGCAATGAGTGGATATAAATAAGCCATAAAATAATAATTACCGTGATAATAACATGCTGGCTAGTTTAACGTGTCTTATTAAATAAATATCACCAATATCAGACAAAAAAAGCTATAATCGGACAATTATAGATCATGAGTCATATCGTTTTTATGAAACTTAAACAACAATACCCATCATTAGAAGCCTACCCAGATAGCCTGCTATTTTTCCGTAGTGAGGGGGTTAATGCCAATACAGAATACCCACCACATCACCACACATGGGGACAGATTATTTGTGTTAAATCAGGTGTATTTGTGTTAAATGTTGCTGGACAGCGCTTTGTGACGCCATCAGGATTTGCATTATGGATTCCACCCAATATAGAGCATTCTAGCCATAATAAAGAGCAGACTTGCTTTCGCTCTATCAACATTAACGATTGTCAGTCGATGCCCAAGGAAGCCTGCTTACTCAATTTAAGCGAGATTAGTCATTCGATTATTGATTCTTTTTTTGATCGAAAAATCATTTTTCCAACATCTGAACAGGATTTACGCCTGTGTCAGGTGTTAATCGATCAGCTGCTAAATGAGCCATGGCAACACTCTTACTTACCAAGTAGTAAAGATAAATATTTAGCGCCAATCTTAAAAGCACTGGAAATCAATCCTGCTGATAATACAACCCTTGCACAATGGGCGGAGCGAGTATTTACCAGTGAGCGTACTCTTGCTCGTCGTTGCCAAACAGAACTGGGAATCAGTTTTAGCATTTGGCGCCAGCGGTTACGCTTTCTCTACAGTATTTCATTACTTGAACAAGGTAAAACCATTCAAGATATTGCCTTTGCCGTGGGCTATAGCTCCGTCTCTGCATTTATCACCATGTTCAAACAGATTGCCACAGTCACTCCAGATTATTATCGCCATAAATTGAAAAGGTCACAAAAGGATGATCATGTCATACAATAAATTTACGCTATAATTTGTTGCTAGGTTATATTAGTTTCATTGAGTAGTCTGTTGCCTTTATATTTTTAGTAAGTGCACCAATGGATATACGATCTATGCCTGTGGCAATTATTGCTTGTAGCATGTCATGATCAACCCCACCAGACACCTCTAGGATTGCTTTGTTTTTGGCAATACTGACGGCCTCTTTCATGTCTTGATAAGTGAAATTATCTAATAAAATAGAGGTGGCGCCATTATCAATAGCAATTTTTAGTTGTTCTAATGTTTCCACTTCAATTTGAATGTCTACATTACTATTTAATGCAAAAGCTTTTTTTAATACTTCAGCAATACCTCCTGCCCCGGCGATATGATTTTCTTTGATTAAAATACCATCATATAATGCTAGTCGTTGATTACAACCACCTCCTACAATCACGGCATATTTTTGGGCTAGTCGTAAGCCAGGTAATGTCTTGCGAGTATCATAGATACCTACTTTACTGCCCTTTACAGCCTCCACATAATAGCGAGTAGCCGTGGCAACACCTGATAATAATTGTAAAAAATTTAGAGCAGTGCGTTCTGCTGTCATTAATGAGCGGACAGGGCCTTGTAGTTCAATAATAGTACTATCTTTAGGCATTATTTGGCCTTCTTGATAGTTGGTAATTATTTGAATACGAGGGTCAACTTTATTCAATACTTGATAAAACCAAGGTAGTCCACACAGAATTGCTTCCTCTCGAACAATAATACGAGCTTGGCGAATATTTTCTGATACTAGTAATCCTGTCCAGTCGCAATAGCCTATGTCTTCTATCAGCGCATCGTTAATATTGCGTTCAATAGCTACTTCTAGATCATGCTGGTACGGAACGTTAATAGGTGATTGATACTGTTTCACTATACAGCCCCCACATGATTGAATAATGATTGATTCTTAGAGAGATCACCGCTGGCCTTAACATTAATCTGTTTGTTGTTAGCGAAGTCTAACATACGATTGATGCTTAATTGAGCTTGGGCAGCAATTGTTTCTTCTACAGTAATCTCATTCGTCTCTAGCGCTAGTACATTAGCAATTTTTTTTAAGCTGTTCATTGCCATCCAAGGGCAAACTGCACAGCTTTTGCAGGTGGCACTATTGCCAGACGTTGGGGCAGTTAAGAATTCTTTGTTAGGTGAGGCTGATTTCATTTTATAAAGTACACCTCGATCAGTTGCAACAATAAAACGCTTATCAGGCAATTGTTGTGTAGCCTTAATGAGTTGTGTTGTGGAACCTACTATATCAGCTTGGGCCGTTACGGACTTTGGTGACTCAGGATGAACGAGTACTTTTGCATCAGGGTATTGTTGTCGCATTATTTCTAGCTCAATACCTTTAAATTCATCATGTACAATGCAGTTTCCTTGCCATAATAGAATATCAGCACCTGTTTGTTCTTGAATATAGTTTCCTAGATGTTGATCGGGTGCCCAAAGAATTTTCTTTCCTTGCTCATGAAGAGCCTTGACAATATCCAACGCAATAGCAGAGGTAACTACCCAGTCTGCACGAGCCTTCACTTCAGCGCTGGTATTAGCATACACGACGACTGTTCGGTCGGTATGTTGATCACAAAATGCATTAAAATCGTCTATTGGACAAGTAAGATCAAGAGAGCAAGTAGCATCTAGATCTGGCATTAAAATACGTTTGTTCGGACTAAGTATTTTAGCTGTTTCACCCATAAAGCGAACACCTGCTACAATCAGTGTTTGAGCATTATTATCACGCCCAAAGCGAGCCATCTCTAATGAGTCTGCAACACAACCTCCTGTTTCATCGGCAAGTTTTTGTATTTCAGGGTCGACATAATAATGGGCGACTAATACTGCATTTTTTAGTTTAAGCAGTTTTTTTATTTGCTCTTTTAAAGTGTATTTTTCTGACTCAGAAGGTTGCTCAGGCGTATTGGCTAATGCCTCACGAATACTAACATCTTTTCCTGCAATGGAAAAAGTATAATTAATCTTTTGGGTTGACATAATATCTTATTAAACTCTAATTCTTATCCATTATTAATTATTTGCAAAGAGTAATTTATTGCTTATGTGGCGTAATTATTTTTTTATAAATTGACTATTTAATAATTATTGTTTGACTACAAAAGCGCTAGTAGTAAGTTGTACTCTACTACCTTTCCTTGGGTACAAGGTATCATGGATTAAGCGACTCTTCAAGCCGTAATAATATTGTTGATCAAAAAAATAGGTCATTACAAATCTTGCAGGATTCAGAATAATTAGTAGGAATAAGGTTTTAATTAAGATTAAACTATTTCAGATGTGATAGATAAAACTATCAGTAAATACATTACTAATTTTGTAGTCTTTATTGAATCACTATAAAATGAAAAGCATCGCATTAAGGTATGATTAACTTTATAAAGTGCTTACAAATGTTAAAATCA
>CAYNAM010000156.1:0-5170 GCA_964395065.1 uncultured Ventosimonas sp. | reverse complement strand
GTGAGCTTAACCTTACATTAATGGAATAAAGTACACTTAAAAAGTGTTACGAAATATTGGTAAATAGAGGTGTCCATGGCACAAGCAGCAAAAACACGTACTTACTTGTGGAAAGGTGTCGATAAGTCAGGTGCAAAACTTAAGGGTGAGCTTAATGCAACAGACCCTAGCGTTATTAAAGCAATCCTTCGTAAACAAGGGATTACTGCTAAACAAATTAACCGAAAACTAGAACTGAGTTTCGGTGGTAAAATCAAACCTCTAGATATTGCCATTATCACCCGACAACTTGCCACTATGATTAAGGCAGGTGTTCCTATGATTCAGGCACTTGAAATTATCGCTGAGGGTGCTGAGAAACCCAAAATACGTGAGCTTTTAGATAATATCAAAATCGAAGTAGCCTCAGGTAATAGCTTTACTTCTGCATTAAAAAAACGCCCTCTTTATTTTGATGAGCTCTACTGTAGCTTAATTGAATCAGGGGAAAAATCGGGTACTTTAGAAACCTTATTAGATCGTGTTGCTGGTTATAAAGAGAAAAGTGAATCTCTCAAGAAGAAAATTAAAAAAGCAATGATCTACCCCATTGCCATTCTTATAGTAGCAGCTATTGTATCCGCTATTCTATTAATCAAGGTTGTACCTCAATTTGCTCAAGTTTTCTCTAGTTTTGGGGCTGATTTACCTTGGTTAACCCAACAGGTAGTAGATGCTTCTGAATATCTTCAATCAGATGGTTGGAAAGTCATTATAGCCATCATTGTTATTGGCTTTTCTTTCAAAGAAGCTTACAAACGATCAACTGGTTTTCGTAACATTGTTGACAGAGGATTATTACGTGTTCCAGTCATTGGAGCGGTTATTCATAACTCCTCAATTGCCCGTTTCACACGTACGCTCTCTACAACCTTCGCTGCTGGGGTACCCCTCGTAGAAGCACTAGATTCTGTTGCAGGGGCAACCGGAAATATTGTTTATAAAAATGCGGTGCTCAAAATAAAACAAGATGTATCCACTGGGCGTCAACTCAACTTTGCTATGCGAGGCAGTGGTGTATTCCCTTCTCTGGCCATTCAATTAACAGCGATTGGTGAAGAGTCAGGTTCCCTTGATGGCATGCTTGGAAAAGCCGCGGATTTCTATGAAGAGGTTGTGGATACTATTGTTGACAGCCTATCATCACTAATGGAGCCTGTCATTATGGTTGTGTTAGGGGTTATTATTGGTACACTTATCATTGCAATGTACCTGCCTATCTTCCAAATGGGACAAGTTGTTTAATTACATGTCTGTATTTATTGATTATCCACTATTCTTTGTCTTTACCTCCCTACTCATTGGCTTGCTAGTAGGGAGTTTCCTCAATGTCGTTATTTATCGCCTTCCCGTGATGATGATGAACAGTTGGCGTAAAGAAGCGAGAGAAATATTAGAGCTCCCAGAACCTGCTGAAAAAGCAGAACGCTTTAATCTTATTCTTCCCGCTTCTACTTGTCCTCAATGTGGACATAAAATAACTGCATTAGAAAACATTCCCATTGTCAGTTATCTTTTTTTAAAGGGGCGTTGTAAAAACTGTAAATCTCCCATCAGCATTCGCTACCCTTTAATTGAACTCCTCTCTTGTCTGCTATCGGGTTGGATTGCTTGGCAAATTGGTTTTTCTATTGAAGCATTGTTATTAATTTTTCTTACATGGGGACTGATTGCCATGAGCATGATCGATATTGATCATCAGCTCTTGCCTGATAGCCTTGTTTTACCACTATTATGGCTCGGTATTCTTGCTCATGTCTTTGGTTATTTTCCTACGATTACACTCACCGAATCTATATTAGGCGCTGTAGCAGGTTACTTAACACTATGGATTGTAAATGCTCTCTTTAAATTGATCCGTGGCATGGATGGCATTGGACATGGCGATTTCAAATTATTGGCGTTATTTGGAGCATGGGCAGGGTATCAAATAATTCCTGTCGTTATTCTTTTCTCTGCCGCCGCCGGTGCTATTATTGGTATCATCGGAATTTTGTGCTTTAAAGGTAATAATAAAATACCTTTTGGCCCCTATTTAGCAATTGCGGGCTGGATTGCCCTGTTATGGGGACAACAAATAGTTACTGCATACCTTGAGTTTTCAGGGATTAACTAAATTAGTATATAAACTCAACACATTCTATTTTAACATCAGAGGTCTTATTTTGTGAAAAAGTGGGTCCTAGGTATTACTGGTGGTATTGGTAGTGGTAAAAGTACTATCGTACGCCTCTTCGTCGAAAAAGGCATTGAAGCCATCGATGCAGATTATGCAGCTCGCCTGGTTGTATCAAAAGATAGCCCAGCATTAGATCAAATTCATGAGCATTTTGGTTCAGACATTTTATTATCTGATGGAAATTTAAACCGCTCCGCTCTTCGTAATATTGTTTTTAATACGCCAGGACAACGGCAATGGCTAGAACAGTTATTACACCCTCTGATTCATCAAAAAATTGTTAACTTTCTAGACAATGCATCCTCACCTTACGCTATTTTAGTTTCTCCTTTATTGATAGAAACAAACCAAACCCAACTGGTCAATCATATCCTAGTCGTTGATACACCTGAACAACTACAAATTGAACGATGCATGGCTCGTGATCATTGTACAGAACAACAAGTCAAAGCGATTATGCAAACGCAACTTTCACGTACAGAAAGATTACAATATGCACAAGATGTCATTTATAATGACGGTTCAATCAGCAATTTAGCTGTAGAGATAGATCAATTACATCAACGCTACTTAGCCTTATCACAACAAAAATCGTATGAGTAAACATAAATTAATCAAATGCCCTACTTGCCAGAAAGACGTATTATTTAGTCAAAGCAATCCCTTTCGCCCTTTCTGCAGCGAGCGTTGCAAACTGATAGACTTAGGAGCATGGGCTGCAGAAGAGCATGCCATTGCAGGACAAGAGTTAATTTGTGATGAGTTTATGACTGAAGAAGAACTCAACGACATTCTTTCTAAAAAACTTCATTAACCTCGTATTAAAAAGCCCTGATAAACAGGGCTTTTTAATAGCAGTCAAGACTTTATACTATTCTTGTACAGGGGCAACCGTTGAAGCAGAATCGGCAGCAACTGCATCTTTAATAGAAAGTTTAATACGACCACGGTTATCAACATCAACAACCATTACGCGTACCATTTGCCCTTCTTTTAACACATCCGTCACCTTTTCAACACGTTGGTCACTGATTTGAGAAATATGTACTAAGCCATCTTTACCAGGTAAAATATTAACAAAGGCGCCAAAGTCAACAATACGCTCCACTTTACCTTCATAAATTTTACCGACTTCAGCTTCTGCTGTAATGGCTAAAACTCGATTTTGTGCAAGCTCTGCTGCTTCTTTAGTTTCACCAAAGATTTTAAGCACGCCATTATCATCAATATCAATAGACGCTTTAGTTTCTTCACAGATACCACGAATAACAGCTCCGCCTTTACCAATCACATCACGAATCTTATCCGGATCAATCTTAAAGGTTAACATTGTTGGGGCATTAGCAGAGAGCGCACGTGGCTTATCAAGCACGGCATTCATTTGCTTAAGGATATGTAAACGCGCTTCTAATGCTTGGTTTAGTGCAATCTCCATAATCTCTTCAGTAATACCATTAATCTTAATGTCCATTTGTAGTGCAGTAACACCTTGAGCCGTACCTGCTACTTTAAAGTCCATATCACCTAGATGATCTTCATCACCTAAAATATCAGTTAATACAGCGAATTTCTCACCTTCTTTAACTAAGCCCATCGCAATACCAGCAACAGGAGCGCGTAAAGGTACACCGGCATCCATTAATGATAATGAGGCACCGCAAACAGAGGCCATAGAACTAGAACCATTTGACTCTGTAATTTCAGAAACCACACGAATGGTATAAGGAAACTCTGTATCATTGGGTAATACAGCTTGTACACCACGACGAGCAAGACGACCATGACCAATCTCACGACGCCCTACACTCCCCATACGACCACACTCGCCAACAGAGAATGGCGGGAAGTTATAATGCAGCATAAAGGCATCACGTTTCTCACCTTCAAGTGCATCAAGTAATTGAGAGTCACGAGCTGTACCTAGTGTAGTGACAACAAGAGCCTGTGTTTCACCACGAGTAAATAATGCTGAACCGTGAGTTTTGTTCAACACACCGGTCTGTATATTAAGCGGGCGTACAGTGCGTGTATCACGTCCATCAATACGTGGTTTGCCATTAACAATATTTTCACGAACAATGCGGTATTCTAATAAACCAAATGCGTTTTTAACTTCTTGTTCACTATACTCGCCTTTTTCACCAACAATTCTGGCTACGGCATCATTGCGTAAGTTATCTAAAGTAGTGTAACGCTCTTGTTTTTTAGTAATGGTATAAGCTTGAGAAATCATAGCGCCAAACTCTGATTTAATCTCGTTGATTAACGCTGTATTTTCTGGCGTTGCTTGCCACTCAAAACTAGGTGTATTTACTTGAGCGGCAAACTCTTTAATAGCTTTTATCACAGACTGGAACTCTTGGTGTGCATAGAGTACACCACCCAACATTTGATCTTCTGTTAACTCTTTAGCTTCAGACTCAACCATTAATACTGCTGTTTCAGTGCCTGCTACCACCATATCAAGGTGTGAAGCTTCTAATTGTTCATAGGTTGGGTTTAATAAGTAACCTGACTCAATATGAAAACCAACACGCGCAGCCCCAATAGGTCCTTCAAAAGGAATGCCTGAAATAGCAAGTGCCGCAGATGTACCAATCATCGCAGCGATATCAGGGTCTGTTTTTTTAGTGGTAGAAAGTACAGTACAAATCACTTGTACTTCATTATAGAAACCCTCAGGGAACAGTGGACGAATAGGACGATCAATTAAACGTGAGGTTAACGTTTCTTTTTCTGAAGGACGTCCCTCACGCTTTGTAAAACCTCCAGGAATACGACCCGCGGCATAAGTTTTTTCTTGGTAATGAACAGACAATGGGAAGAAATCTTGTCCTTCCGTTGCTGTTTTAGAGGCAACCACTGTCACCAACACACTAACATCATTATCTACTGTCACTAAGACAGCACCATTTGCTTGACGAGCAATACGCCCTGTTTCTAACGTAACTG
>CAYNAM010000155.1:0-5207 GCA_964395065.1 uncultured Ventosimonas sp. | reverse complement strand
CTCTGAAATAGCTTTTTCAACCGCTGCTGTGGCCTCATCTAAGTTTACCCCCGTAGCCACATCAAATGAGATATAAGAAGAAGCAAATTGCCCCTCGTGTTTGACCTTATCTTTTTCTAAACCATAATCATATTTTGTAAAAGTAGAAAGCGGCACGCGTTCTCCTTCTTCTGTAACCACATAAAGATCTTTTAACATATCAGGGTACTGAGCATATTTAGGATTAACCTCCATCACAACACGGTATTGATTGAGACTATTAAAAATAGTGGATATTTGCCGCTGACTGAATGAGTTATTAAGCACATCCATCACATCACTCATGTTGATTTTTAATCGTTTAGCTTTTTCACGGTCAATAACAAGAGAAATTTGCTGTGCGCCTTGATTATCATCGGCGTCAATATTGGTAATCTGTGGTATTTTTCGAAAAGCATCAGCTACCTTTATCGTCCAGTTTCGTAACAAATCAAGATCATCGGCAAGTAGTTGGTACTCAGAGTCAGAACTTTGTTCTTGGCGGTTATTGAGCTGAATATCCTGCACAGCCATTAAAAACATTCTCGTTCCTGGTACTTTGGGAGCATTATCCCTTAAGCGATTAATAATATCTTGTGCCCCTTCTGTTCTTTCAGATTTTGGCTTTAGGCGAATAATCATCATGGCATTATTGACACTTCCCCCACCAATAAAACCTGCTACATTTTCAACGGCTGGATCAGTCAATAAATAGCGACGGACTTGGTCAATTTTAGGCTGCATTACTTGAAACGATGTTGCATCATCACCCCGTATAAACCCCCATAACACGCCGGTATCTTGTTGAGGAAGAAATGTTTTTGAAATAGCTACATATAAATAAACATTAACCCCAATGGTAATGAATAAAATCATTAACGTGAGTCGTGAATGTTTTAAAGCCCACCCTAAACTTACACGATAGCCTTGAGTAACTTTTGCAAAAAAACGATTAAACCCTCTTTGCCAAGCATTTGCGTTGTCTGCAACATTTTGCCTTTTAAGCCAACGTGAACAAAGCATGGGAGTGAGTGTTAACGACACCAGTAACGAAATAACGATAGTTACCGATAAGGTAATAGCAAATTCTTTAAATAGCTTAGAAATGATCCCGCCTGCAAACAACAATGCTAGAAATACAGCCACCAGTGAGACGTTCATCGAAATAAGAGTAAAACCAACCTCCCTTGTTCCTCTTAGTGCCGCTTTTATCGGACTCATCCCCTCCTCAATATAACGTGCAATATTTTCAAGTACAACTATGGCATCGTCCACAACCAAACCTGCGGCAACAATTAATGCCATTAACGAAAGATTATTTAATGAGAAGCCAAGCAAATACATAACAGCAAATGTACCAATAATAGATACAGGCACTGCCAATGCAGGGATAAGCGCTGCGCGCCACTGCCCTAAAAACAGTAATACAACCAAAATAACTAATATGACAGCAATCACTAGTGTGTGCTCTGCATCCGTGAGCGTTGCTTGAATACCGATAGAGCGATCCATGGCAATATCAAGAGACACACTTGAAGGCATAACGGCTTCTAACATAGGAAGCGAATCTTTTACTCCCTTAATCGTCTCAATAATATTGGCACCAGATTGTTTACTAATGATGAGAAGTACCGCTTCTTGGTTATTAGAAAAACCAGCATTGTATCTATTTTCCACATCATCATAGACCCTTGCAACATCCTGAAGTCTGATGGCGGCACCATTATCATAACGAATCACCAGAGGTTTATATTGTTCGGCTTTCGTTAATTGGTCATTCGCTGTTATCTGCCACTGATATTGTGCGTTTTCAACAAATCCTTTAGGCTTTCTCAAGTTAGAACCTGTGATTGCCTCACGTACCTCAGACAATGAAATATTATAATGCGATAACATTTTAGGTTCGAGCTCTATACGCACAGCAGGCAATGAGCTCCCCCCCACCTGCACATCTCCAACCCCAGGTGACTGAGCTATTTTTTGGGCGGCAATAGTTGATGCTAAATCATATAATTGCCCCTTTGTTAGTACATCAGACGTCATGGTGATTAACATAATAGGTGCTTGAGCAGAATTAACTTTACGATACGTTGGATTATTAGGCATTCCACTGGGCAGTAAAGCTCGTGCCGCATTAATAGCAGCCTGTACCTCACGTGCCGCATCATCAATATTTTTATTAAAATCAAATACTAACATAATACGAGTAGAACCCTGGCTACTGCTAGAGTTCATCTCTTGCAAACCTGAAATACTACCAAACGCACGCTCTAGCGGTGTTGCAACCGTAGCAGCCATTACCTCAGGGCTACCACCCGGTAATGAAGCCGAAACAGTAATAACAGGTAAATCAATATCAGGTAGCGGAGCAACAGGTAAAAGGCGGAAACACAAAAGCCCTAACAATAATATTGCAATATTACACAAGATGGTTGTCACTGATCTAAAAATAAATGGGGCTGAAATATTCATAACGAGTATTAAACCCTAGCCATTTTTTTAGGATGTGTATTAAGCGACAGACGATCAAAAAATAGGTAGATAACGGGTGTCGTAAACAAAGTTAATAATTGACTTAATAATAATCCGCCCACCATTGCATAACCCAATGGCTGGCGTAACTCAGCTCCTGAACCAGTTGCAAACATCAAAGGGATAGCGCCAAATAATGCGGCTAAGGTAGTCATTAAAATGGGACGGAATCGTAGTAAAGCGGCTTGATAAATTGCTTTCTCTGCTGTTAATCCTTGGTGGCGCTCAGCCTCTAATGCAAAATCAATCATCATAATAGCATTTTTCTTTACAATACCAATCAGTAGAATAATACCAATAATTGCAATTAATCCCAGTTCGTTACCACTAAGCATTAAGGCTAACAATGCCCCCACCGCAGCTGAGGGTAATGTCGATAATATAGTAATGGGATGTATATAACTTTCATACAAAATCCCTAATACAATGTACATGGTTACAATAGCTGCTAAAATTAAGAATAATGTACTTGATAATGAGGCCTTAAAAGCCTCTGCCACCCCTTGAAAATTCATCTCAATAGAAGATGGTAAGTTAAGGTCTGACTTCACTTGGCTAATAATATCGACTGCTTCACCAATAGAAACGCCTTGTGCTAAGTTAAATGATAAGGTCACTGCAGGAAACTGAGCGATATGATTAATGGTTAACGAAGCAGGCTTTTGCTCTATCTTCACTAAATTAGTTAATGGAATTTTCTCACCTGAAGCGGTTACAATATACAGGTTGTTTAATGCATCAATGCCATCAGTCATCACATTATTAGCTTCTAATACAATACGGTATTGATTCGCCTGCGTAAAAATAGTGGATATTTGTCGTTGACCATACGCATTGTAGAGCGTGTCCATAATGTCTGAAACTTTAATGCCTAAACGGCTAGCCATATCACGATCTATATGCAAATAAGCTTGTAAACCTTTATTTTGCAAATCACTCGCCACATCAACCAATTCAGGCTGATTATTTAATGCTGTAATTAACCGTGGTGTCCACTCCCTTAACAGGTCTTCATCAGGTGAGTTTAGTGTAAACTGGTATTGAGTTCGGCTGACCTTATCTTCTATACTCAAATCTTGAATAGGTTGCATATAAAGGCGAATACCCATCACTTTACCAAGTTCGGGTTGTAACTCAGCAATTACTTGTGATGCTGTAACATTTCGCTCATCATGCGGTTTTAAATTAATAAGAATACGTCCGCTATTTAATGTAGTATTATCACCATCCACACCAATATAAGAAGATAAACTGACTACGTTCGGGTTTTCAAGAATCACATCCACTAATTTTTGTTGTTTTTCCGCCATTGCTTTGAAAGAGATATTTTGAGAGGCCTCAGAAATGCCCTGAATGACTCCTGTGTCTTGTACAGGAAAAAAGCCTTTAGGAATTACAATATAAAGCACTACAGTTAAAACAAAGGTTGCAATTGCTACCAATAATGTAGCCATTTGATGGCGTAATACAAAGGTTAACCCTACACCATAATATTTAATACACCAGTCAATAACCGCACCAGCCTTTTTGTAAAAAGTACCTTGGCTTTCATCCGGCACATGCTTTAACAACTTAGCACACATCATGGGAGTAAGTGTTAAAGACACGACTAGCGATATTAAAATAGCTACGGCCAGTGTAATAGCAAATTCTCTGAATAGCCTACCCACAACGTCAGCCATAAAGAGCAAGGGAATTAATACAGCAATTAATGAAATCGTCAATGAAACTAATGTAAAGCCAATCTCCTTAGCTCCTTTCAATGCAGCGTCTAATGGCGTATCACCCTCTTCTAAATAGCGTGCAATATTTTCCAACATCACAATAGCATCATCTACAACAAAGCCTGTAGCAATAGTGAGCGCCATTAACGTTAAGTTATTGATAGAAAAGCCCGCAAGGTACATTACCCCAAATGTTCCCACAATAGACAGAGGAACAGCAATAGAGGGAATAATGGTTGCAGGGATATTACGTAAAAATAAGAAAGTAACTAAAACAACCAAGGCAATTGCCAAGAACATTTCATGCTGTACCCCTTCAATCGAAGAGCGAATCGTTTCAGTACGATCGGTTAACTCTTTAACATCTACCCCTGTTGGTAAAGTGGCAGTTAGTTGTGGCAAAATGGACTTAATATGATTAACCACCTCAATCACATTGGCATCGGGTTGGCGCTGAATATTTAATAAAATGGTTTCTTTTTGATTAGCCCATGCTGCTAAGCGATCATCCTCCCTTCCATGACTGATCGTTGCTATATCACCTAATCTTAAGATAGCACCATCTTCATAGCCTAAAATCAAATCCTCATAGGCCTTAATGGAGGTTAACTGATCGTTTGCATCAATCATGGATTGACGTGTCGGACCATCTAAAGTTCCTTTAGGCTGATTAATATTAGCTGTTGTAATAAGATTTCTAACATCCTCCAACCCCAGACCATAGGCTGCTAACTTTTGTGGATCAACTTTAATTCTTACGGCAGGTTTTTGTCCTCCTGCGATGCTGACCAATCCTACCCCAGAAATTTGTGCAATTTTTTGCGCCATTCGCGTATCAACGAGGTCACGAACAGTTGGTAGTGGCAGTGTATCAGAAGTAATTGCCAAAGTTAAAATAGGGGTATCGCCTGGATTAACTTTATTATACACAGG
>CAYNAM010000154.1:0-5227 GCA_964395065.1 uncultured Ventosimonas sp. | reverse complement strand
GAAATGAAGCCCTTGGTTTTGTTTATCAATTTCATCATCTATTACCTGAGTTTTCTGCACTTGAAAATGTTTGTATGCCGTTACTTATTGGTAAAACATCTGTTAATCAAGCACAACAACGAGCAACAGAACTTCTTGACAGAGTAGGATTGGCACATCGTCTAAAACATAAGCCTTCAGAGCTTTCTGGTGGAGAAAGGCAGCGTGTCGCCATTGCACGCGCACTGGTTAACCAGCCTAAATTAGTTTTATTAGATGAGCCAACAGGTAATCTAGACCAACACACGGCACAAAGCATACAAGCATTAATGCTCGAATTAAGTAAATCGCTAAATACTTCATTTTTGGTCGTCACACATTCATTAGAACTTGCGGGGCAAATGGATCGTACATTACGCCTCACTGAAGGGAAACTAATAGAAGAGTAGTCTTATGTTTAAACCTTTCACGTTATTTATTGGCCTACGCTATATTCGTGCGAAACGTCGCAATCAATTTATTTCGTTCATTTCATTAACCTCGATGATTGGTTTATCATTAGGCGTTATTGCCATGATTACAGTTTTATCGGTTATGAATGGTTTTCAAAAAGAGATGCGTGACCGAATTTTAGGAATGGTTTCCCATGGCATTATTACCCATCACGATCAACCGATCGATGATTGGCAAGCAATCGCAACCAAACTAAAAAAGAACCCTCAGGTGGTTGGGGTTGCGCCTATCACTCAAATACAAGGGATGCTATCATCGAGAGGGACAATGAGCCCTGTCATGATAAGTGGTATTGATCCCGAACAGGAAGATCAAGTATCAACCCTCAGAAAACATATCACCTATGGCAACTATAGCAATCTAAAACCTGATGAGTACGGTGTAATTATTGGTGAAGCAACCGCAGGAAACTTGCGTATTAGAATAGGCTCACCATTGTTATTAGTTGTTCCCGTTGTAAGTGACTCGGTCAGTGGTATTACACCTCGCATGCAAAAAGCTGTCGTTGTCGGCACTTTCCGCACCAACTCAGATATTGATAATAGCCTTGCATTCATGCATTACAGTGATGCGGCTAAAATAAAACAATGGCAACCCAATCAAGTAGAAGGCGTACGCTTAAAATTAAAAGACCTTTTCCAAGCCCCTGTGGTCATTAAAGAACTCGCCAAAGAGCTTGGCGATGGCTACCAAGCAGAAGACTGGACAAAAACACAAGGCAGTTTATTCAGTGCCATGAAAATGGAAAAAACCATGATTGGTCTACTATTAATGATTATTGTTGCTGTCGCTGCCTTTAATATTATTGCTACCCTCATCATGGTGGTTGCTGACAAACGTTTAGACATTGCCATTTTACGTACACTGGGTGCTACACCTAGACAAATTATGAGTATCTTCATGATACAAGGTACCTTTATTGGTCTTATCGGTATCACCACTGGCACCGTACTGGGTATTCTTTTAACCAAATACATCAACACCGTCGCAGGATGGTATGAAAGACTCACAGGAAGTGAAGTATTTTCTACAGAGGTTTTTGCAATTAACTTTTTACCTGTAGACATGCAAATAAGTGATATTATTACGGTATGCATCGCAGCACTAATACTAAGCTTTTTGGCTACACTTTACCCTGCTTATCGAGCATCAAAGACTCAACCTGCTGAAGCATTAAGGTACGAATAAGCAACTAAGTTATTAATTAATGTCATAAGGATATGACTAAAAATTTAGGCTAACTTTATTAAAAACCATTAACATAGTGGCCTAATTTAGACTTAATGGAGATGAAGAAATCATGCGCAAAGATAAAAAGCAAATCATTGGCGAACCGATGACCGATGAGCAAATAAAGCTATTCTTAAATGTTGAACCCGCAGATGACAGCCTACCTGCCCCACTCCATAAACTAATACGAGCTTATCATAGTTTAAGAATAGAGGACTTTGAACGCTTTCTAGTCTTTTTTAAACAACAAGGATTCCCACTTGATACCAAGAATAAGGAAGGTAAGGATTTTGTATCACTCATCATTGACCAACAATTTGCCAAACCTTATATCGAAGCATTTAAGACAGCACAAACTAACCCTTAGTCGTCTAATAAAATCACTAACCTTTCTCTTATTAGTCGCGATAACGTTAATAGGGTGTCAAACAAGGCAACAACAAAGCTGCTTACAAATAGCACAGCAAACAGCCTATTCACCTAATACATTACAACTTAGTCATTATCAGATAGCCATTAATAAAAAAACCATTGATGGTATTGATAACTTATCAGCACTGACATGGAATGAGGACACACAAACATTATTTGGCACACTCAATAAACCAGCAACCATTGTTGAGCTATCAACACAAGGTGAACTACTCAGAAAAATAACACTTAACAGTATTATCGACCCGGAGGCCATTGAGTACATAGGGAACAATCAGTTTATTGTGGCTGATGAGCGGTTCCATCGATTAATAAAAGTAACGCTCAATGAACAAACAAATAGCATTAATAGTCAAGATAACTTACAACTCACATTAGAAAAAAGCTATCAATACAATAAAGGATTAGAAGGGTTAGCTTATGATCACCAAAGAAAAATAATCTATGTTTCCAATGAGTCAAACCCTATCACTATTTATAAAATAACGGGGTGGATTGAAGGTGACGTTATTCATATAACAGAGATAAAAAAAGATTGGTCTTCGTTTTTAACTGATATTTCAGGGCTACATTTCCATGCTCCTGACCAGACATTGTTGGTACTTTCCGATGAGTCTAAACTCATTCTAGCACTAAATAACAATGACCAAATCGTGGGATGTTTTCCTCTCACCAACGGACAACATGGCTTATGGCATACGCTTCGTCAACCAGAAGGTATTACGATGGATAACAAGGGAAATCTATACATTGTGAGCGAGCCTAACTTTTTTTATAAATACATTCAAAAATAACATAACAAACACTATTTCGTACTTAAAAAGCTTTGCTAAAATACAGGGTAAAGCCGTTTAGCCATGGCATATTTTATATAAAAAGGGACAACATGATATTAGCAATTGATGTTTACTATATTGATAATAAAGCTAAAACAGTGGGTATTTTATATGAAACGTGGCAGTCAGAAACCCCTCATGCTGTGATTACCGATTACCGTGAAAATATAGCCCCCTATCAATCAGGGGCATTTTATTTACGGGAACTCCCTTGTATTCTCTCTCTACTCAACAAAATTGATTTACATGAAGTCACTACCATTGTGATTGATGGCTATGTTTATTTAGATAAAGGGAAAATAGGGCTCGGCGGCCACCTTTATCAAGCATTAAAAGAATCAGTCCCCATTATTGGGGTAGCTAAAAAGCCTTTTTCGGGCAATAGTGATTATCTTAAAGAGGTGTTGCGAGGCAAAAGCATACATCCACTCTATGTCACATGTGTTGGCATTGAAATAAACTTCGCAGCCGAATGCATTAAATCCATGGCAGGTAAACACAGAATGCCGACCTTACTCAGTTTTCTCGATCAACAAACAAAACTTTTTAAAGAAGAACTAGCCAACGAATAAATACTGATAATATAGACTCATTGAAAATTGAAACTGCATTATAATGCCACTTAATCAACGCTTAAATGGCATTTATAATATAATCCACTAGATCACTCATGTGTTGGCAAATCAGCTTCCACTGAAGTAATAGCTTTTTTCGCAAGCTCTACTGTCATTCCATCCACACGCTGAAAGCCTCGAGGTAGCTTATTACCACGGCGGCCACGTTCGCCTAAATAATGTTCGAGGTCTGTAGATTTTAAAGCAATAGTGCGCTTACCCGATTGAAGAATAAGTGTTGCCTCAGGAGGTAAAACAGCCACACACACCATATACTCTTCATGAGTAATCGCACGTGAACTACTGATATTGATAATTTTATTGCCCTTTCCTTTTGCCAATTGTGGTAAATCAGCAATCGGGAATATCAATAAACGCCCCTCGTTGGTAACTGCCGCAATTCTATCTTTCTCAAGATCATTAACTAGCTGAGGAGCTATAACTTTAGCATTTTCAGGCAAACTAAGCAGTGCTTTACCTGCTTTATTTTTAGTTTGTAAATCTTCACCTTTTACAACAAAACCATAACCCGCATCAGAGGCAATCACATAAAGTGCGTTGTCGTCTGGCAATAAAACACATTCAAAACGTGCCCCTGCTGGTGGCGCTAAACGGCCCGTTAGAGGTTCACCTTGACCTCTAGCAGAGGGAAGCGAATGGCTAGCAAGACTATAACTGCGTCCGGTATTATCAATAAACACTGCCGATTGGTTAGAACGCCCAAGCGCGCTGGCTAAATAACCATCACCCGCTTTATAGGAAAGCATGGCAGGTTCAAGGTCATGCCCTTTACCACAACGCACCCACCCTTTTTCAGATAAAACGACAGTGATAGGTTCTGTAGGTAAAAGTTCATTCTCAGATAAAGCTTTGGCTTCTTCACGCTCAATAATAGGTGAGCGACGATCATCACCATAAGTTTCAGCATCGTGGATGATTTCTTGACGCACTAGCCCGCGTAGCTTGGTATCATTGTTAAGTAAGCTTAATAGATAATCACGCTCTTTTTGCAACTCATCTTGCTCACCACGAATTTTCATTTCTTCAAGACGGGCTAATTGGCGCAATTTTGTGTCAAGAATATAGTCAGCTTGCAACTCTGTTAAATTAAAGGTTTGCATCAAAACTGACTTAGGATGATCTTCGGTACGAATAATCTCAATCACTTTGTCTAAGTTAAGAAAAGCAATCAATAACCCTTCTAATAAGTGTAAACGGTGTTCTACCTTATCTAAACGGAACTGTAAGCGACGGCGCACTGTTTGAATACGGTACTGCAACCACTCTGTTAGCATCTCTAACAGATTTTTAACCTGTGGTTTACCATTTAAACCGATCATGTTCATGTTAACGCGATAACTAGATTCAAGCTCTGTTGTTGCAAATAAATGCTGCATAAGCTCTTGAGTGTCAATACGGTTAGAGCGAGGCACAATGACAATACGGGTAGGATTTTCATGATCAGATTCATCCCGTAAATCTGCCACCATTGGCAATTTCTTTGCTTGCATCTGCGCGGCTATCTGCTCCAGAACCTTTGCTCCAGATACTTGGTGTGGTAATGCAGTAATCACCACATCAACATCCTCGACCTGATAGACAGCTCGCATTTTAACTGAACCA
>CAYNAM010000153.1:0-5241 GCA_964395065.1 uncultured Ventosimonas sp. | reverse complement strand
GCTTAGAAAACTAACAAATTTCTTAATTATTGTTACTGGAACTTAAAGGAGAAGATTTTTTATTGGAAATAACAGAAATTTTAAAATTGCTTCCCTATTAAGGACAAATATAAACTTCTATCTAAGGAAACTGTGTTTCTTTTAGCAATTTTATTCAGAGACAAAAATCGTCATATTTTTCTTAAACTTAAATGAATTTTAGCAAAATCTTCATAGTATTTTATAAAAAATCTCCCATTTCTCTCAAATTTTAAAAAGATTTAACAAAAATTTCATATTTTTCTAACTAAGGAATTGCAGAATTTTCTAAATCTCTTAAACTTAAATGAATTTCAGCAAAATCTTCATATTTTATAAAGAAACCTCCCATTTTTCTCAAATTTTAAAAAGATTTAACAAAAATTTCAAAAATTGTCTAAACATACAATTTTCTGAATAAAAAGATCAAAATTTTCGCAAATTTTAAAGAAATTTAATAAAAAATTAAAAAAATAATGTAAATTTTCTAAGAAATCTAAAGATCGGAATCTTTTTATTCAAGCTAAATGTTTAAGAACAAGGAATACAAGGAAGCGAAAGAGAAAGAAATGTCTACAACAACAACATTTCTCTCTCTTCACGTACAAGAGCTGTGTGAATTCAACACGGCTGAGAGAAATATAAATGTCAATAAAAATTCTTTCTAAACACCACAAAAAACACACTTAAAACTGCATTTCTCTTTAAGGGATCTTGTTAAATAATTTTTTTACAATTTTTATTTATAAATTGATAATAAAATACATATAATTTGTTTAAACTAAAAAATTTTATTTTGTTATTTTTTGACATTTTTTTTTTTGAATGGTGAATTTTGTTTATAAAATACGCAGTTGTATTTTAAGTACTGAAAATAAGTACAGTTTTATAGAAAATATAACCAAATGAGGCCTGTTTTGTACTTTATAAATTAAATTAGTAAAAAATTTTAATTAATCAAAAGGAATTATTATCAATTATGAACATTTACGAGAATCAGCTTAATAAAATCTTTGAGTTTAAAAAATAGCGGAAAATATTAAAAATGTCTAGAAAGGTATTGGTGAAAACATTTAACAAAATACTTAAATGTAAAGAAGTAAATTTCATAGTCATTTAATCTATATATGTTAATGACTAAACACCCATAAACCCCCGAATCTAGAAAATTTAAATTTTGATAGCGGGTTGGTCTCCCACCATATAGATCCGATAAAACGGGATATTTGGAAATTAAAAGGGTAAAAAAGAGAAATATCGGTAACCTCATATCTCATAAACCTATACAATATTTTCCCGTAAAAAATAATTGGACAGGTTCTGGTACTTTTTAGAAATTCGGAACCTTTGGGGATAAAAAGGATAAAAACTATATTTTGGTACTTTTTTCATCCCCTATGTGACCAATGAACTTATAAATGAAATATATAATACATCTGTATCTTAAAGGAAATAAATAGAAAAATATAAAAAGTACCAAAAATGAAATGTACTCGCCTAGCCCGGTATCGGAATATATTTTAGTTATGAATAAAACAAAAAATGTGCATGTATTTTTAGAGTTGGATTAATACTTTTAGAAAACAATATTTTATTTAAAAAAATAATTTTATTTCAACATTAATTAACAATAAACTATTTAGAACAACTTAGAACGAAAAAAACAATACATATAACAATAAAATATCGAGAACAACATACAATGAAAAAAAGAACACATAACAATAACATAACAATAACGATAACATATAATTAGAAACCAAATTTTAAAACAATAATGTATTATTTAATGACTTTAATATATATATTAAAAATTTAATAAAATGTTTAATAAACGAAACTTAACAGCAAGAATAACAAAGAACGAATTAACAAAGTTGTAACAAAGAATTATGAAAACATATATTAAGAAGGAAATAGAAGTAATAAGTTAAAAATTGGTTAAAATTTTATATTTGAAATTATAAATTGCACATGACACAATAAGGATATCAAATAAATTTTCTTTAAAGATAAATAAAATGTTGCACTAAAAAGGGAAAAAGAAGAAAAAAGATCATCCTGGAAAAATGTTTTGCTTTACAATCCAATACTGTAATTATAAGTTTTATTGCATTGGATATCAAACCAAATAAATAAATCTTTTTTAAGAAGTAAAGATTAAAAAATAAAAATATATATAAAATAAATAACCAAAATATATTTTATAAAATTAAAAATGCAAGAGAAAACGCTGGATTGCTTTTATGAGAGTTTAATATCAGTCAGTAGTAGATCTGTACGTGGGACAGTGGTTCCAAAATGTTAATTTGTGGAAATAATGTAACTTGGGAACTGTTGAAAACTCCTCATATAAAAATATTAGATATTTTCATAGTATTTATTTCCAATAAATACATTTTGGAAACACTGTGTACTGTTCAGTCTTTGCGATGAAATGCCTATTTTTCATATGCCTAGCAAACACAGATCTCCATTTTTCAAACATTTAGCAAATAATAACTTAATCCATTAATATCAAAGGATAACTCCAACATTACTCCATAACCACTATAAAAATTGAGAATTTTAAAATTTATTTTTCAAAACGACATTATTCTCAAATTAATCTCTTACATTGCTTTTGAAAAAATGAGAAATCTCACATTTTTCAAAGGCAAACGTTTGAGAGTGATTTGAAAATAATTTGAGAATAATGTCGTTTTGAAAAATAAATTTTAATATTCTCAATTTTTATACAGGTTATGGAGTAATGTTGAAGTTACCGTTGATATTAATGGATTAAGTTATCATTTGTTAAACGTTTAAAATGCGACAAATCTTTGCTTGCTGGGTATTTACTTTTTTAATTGAGCTGGAAAATGAAAACGATCTTCGATCCACATAATGTTGTTTGTTTATATGGTGAGAAATAAGTGAAAAACAAAGGAATATAAACAAGATATTAAATTTCGCAAAATAACTGTAATAATCAAATATTAAAAAATATATCATTCTAAAATAATCCAGATTTAAAAAGAGTTTTGAACTTAACTTGTACAATTTGGAAGTAACCAGAAAAAAAAACAGTTATTTTAGTTATCATATTAATATTTTGAAATATATTTCCAATATTCGTAAACTCATAAAAACCGTTTATATGCATGGTACTACACATTAAATAAAGTACTGAAATTTGTGGTTCCTTAACCACAAAATAGGAAATTAAATATAATGGTTTTAAAAAAAACTATATGTATGTTTATCGAAAGAAATTATAATTTTATATGAAATTGATAATTTATATATAAAAGGCCAAAATGTGTTAACATATTTGTTAACAACTGACGGACATCGGACTAACGGACGGACTTCAGACATTCAGACGGACTTCAGATCTACAGACGGACATCGGACTAACAGACAGACTTTGAATAAATCTACATATTGCAATTTGAACATATACAAATTTTGGTACAGTCAATCTAACAAACTTGGAACATTTCAAACATCATCGAAAATATAGCCGATAAAAATTTTAAATTAATATAAAACATGTATTAATCTGATTAAATTTGGTCGCTAAACTAAAAATATTATTCTTAAATATGAGAAACTTTTAAAAATTTATTTCTTAAATTAGGAATGGCTGCATCTCTATTGAAAAATTTTAATGTAAAATAAATTTTTGTCCTTATGAACACATTTAAAAAATCCTCATTATTCATGTTTTCGCAACATTTATATTGGGGTACCAATTTTAAATATTCATAAAGGTATTTTGATAAACCTACCATATGACAACACCTATCAAAATGTTTGTTGAATTCTTTATTTAGTTCTTCTATGTATAAAATAAACTCGTCCGGGGGCCTAATTAAATTATTTTTAGCAAACTCTTTTTCTTGCGAAAACGTATACTTATTAAAATAATCACATTCGTCAAATCTTGGTATTGGAGTCAAACATTTGTGTAATGATAGGGACTTTTTGTATAAGTAACCGCATACATAAGTAAAAGCGTTTTCTCCTATAAAAATTAAAGCATCTAAATTATCAATATTTTCCTCATCAATATTATCTAAAGGCTGTGGAAATTGAGACTCCTCGCATTCGTTTGAAGGAAGCAATTCCTGAATAGAACATGCGCTATTTGAAAATACCTGATATCTATCACTGTCATTTTGAACTTCACAATTACCTTCTTTTGATAAACTTAAAAAATTAAGTCCCCACCTTTTCTTAAAAAGATTAGTAAACATTATTGAAGTAACCGAGTCAGCGTTTCCCGATCCTCTTCGAATTTGTCCGAAGAAATGTTCCAAATTATCCTGGGATAAACGTCTTGTTGGAATTCTTTCTATACCACACTCTGTCAAGTATTTATGTAACTCAATAAGACTACTATTGTTTAAAATCCATCCGTCAAGAAAGGAAAACCTATTTGTTATGTTACAGTTCTTATTGTCAATTACCTGTATTGTTTTGATTTTATCACTAGCATTTTCTAATAAATTTATTTGATCAGTATTTCCACAAAACAACTCTTTACCAGATTGAATACCAGGATTTGAGCTGTTATGTAAATCAAATAAATTATTAAAAAATAGGAGATATTGCGAGGTATTGGGCATGGTTTGGGCTTTTGAGTAATCTACCAAACCAGAAGAATACAATGTATTCATTCCAGATACTACCGTGTTACTAAACACTTGTGTAGCATATCGAACCTTCATGCTTTGAAGTCTATGTGGTTTTATGTGGATATTAGTTAATTTAGGAGCACATCTTATTTGTAAATTAGAATCGATTTCATAAAAATATTCAATATCTTTCCAACTTACAGTATAGTTTTCAAAAGAAACATTATTTTTAGGATTCGCTAAACAATTTCTAGTACTTTTTATTAAATGTGGAGTATCATGCATGACAAACACTTTTTGCGAATTGACTGTAAAATAGGGAAGATCTGACGAAATATTTAATAATTTAAATAAATTAACAAAGTTCTTTCCCTGATCGCATACAAAGTGTACAGGTTTAAGTCCAGTACTTTGTAAACCTTCAATGACTTCAAAAAGATATTTTTTTATCATTTGGGCATTACAGCTATTATGAACAAAATAATAACAAACAGGTTGTTTCCAATGTTGCCCACTTATACCTTGTACCATGAAAACCATTACACTGGTGGCTGTTTTCGAAGATCTATTTTCATCCCCATAATCTTCTAACCCAACTATT
>CAYNAM010000152.1:0-5516 GCA_964395065.1 uncultured Ventosimonas sp. | reverse complement strand
TAGAAGCACAAGCTAATACTTTGCCACCATCAGCTGCAATAACTTGAGCATAAATATGCTGGGAAGAACGGTACACACAGAGACGTACAACTTCCAGCTCGCGCATTCTTAAACGTGACTTACGTGCACGGCGCAAACGAGTTTCTTTTTTGTCGCTCATGATTTATGTCCTACTTCTTCTTAGCTTCTTTACGATGGACAGTTTCATCTGCATAACGCACACCCTTGCCTTTGTAAGGCTCAGGAGGACGGAAACCGCGAACTTCAGCTGCTACTTGTCCAACCACTTGTTTATCAATGCCTTTAATCAAAATTTCAGTTTGAGTAGGCGTCTCTGCAGTAATACCTGCGGGTAATTGGTATTCAATCGGATGCGAAAAACCAAGTGCTAAGCTTAAAACTTGGCCTTTAGCTTGTGCTCTATAACCAACACCATTTAATAATAGTTTACGCTCAAAACCTTGACTAACACCTAACACCATATTATTAACAAGTGCACGTGTTGTACCTGCCATTGCTTTAACATCAAGCTCAGCATTTTCACGTAAAGCAAATTTCAATTCAGAACCATCTTGCGTTATTTCAACGGCAGGATGAATTTTCATTTCCAAAGTTCCTTTAGAACCTTTGACGGAAAATTGATTTCCAGCGATTTTAACTTCAACCCCTGCTGGAATAGTAACGGGATTTTTAGCAACGCGTGACATGGCTAACTCCCCTTAGAATACGGTGCAAAGTACTTCGCCACCGACACCGGCAGCACGAGCAGCTCTATCTGTCATCACACCTTTATTGGTTGAGATGATAGAAATCCCAAGACCACCACGTACTTTAGGCAGCTCTAAAGCTGACTTATAGTTGCGTAAGCCTGGACGACTAGCTCTTTTAAGTTCTTCGATTACGGGACGGCCTTCGAAATACTTTAATTCGATTGCCAACTCGGGTTTTACGCTTTCACTAACTGTGTACCCTAAAATGTAACCTTCGTCATGAAGAACTTTGGCTACAGCCACCTTTAATTTAGATGATGGCATGCTTACAATTGACTTTTCAGCCATTTGGGCATTACGGATACGAGTTAGCATATCAGCTAACGGGTCCTGCATACTCATGGGCTATCTATACTCCTAAAAATATAAAAGAACCTATACATAATAAATACTGATAGGCACATTACGCTGAAAAACTACAAGCTTTCAGCGAGCCGGTTATTTTAGATTTACAAAAAAAATAAGTCAAGCTAAATAGCTTGACTTATTTATACACAATGCTACTAAAAGAAATTACCAGCTAGCTTTCACTAATCCAGGAACATCTCCACGCATTGCTGCTTCACGTAACTTATTACGCCCTAGACCGAACTTACGGTAAACACCATGAGGACGACCAGTAATACGACAACGGTTACGAATACGAGATTTACTCGCATCACGAGGTTGTTTCTGTAAAGCAACCTGTGCTTCCCAACGCTCTTCATCAGTAGACTTTGGATTAACAATAATTGCTTTCAAAGCAGCACGCTTTTCAGCATACTTAGCAACCGTTTGAATACGCTTCAATTCACGGTTTTTCATGCTTGTTTTTGCCATTATCTAGCTCCTAGTTGCGGAATGGGAAGTTGAAAGCACGCAATAAAGCACGTCCTTCATCATCTGTACGCGCTGTAGTGGTAACAGTGATATCCAAACCGCGTAAAGTATCAATTTTATCGTAATCAATTTCTGGGAAAATGATTTGCTCTTTTACACCCATGCTGTAATTTTCGCGTCCATCAAAAGACTTAGCATTTAAGCCACGGAAGTCACGAACGCGAGGTAAAGAAATCGAAATCAAACGATCCAAAAACTCATACATACGATCACGACGTAAAGTTACCTTAATACCAATCGGCCAGCCTTCACGAACTTTAAATCCTGCAATTGATTTACGCGCCTTTGTCACTACAGCTTTTTGACCTGTAATTTTTTCAATATCAGACAACGCATTTTCAATTACTTTCTTATCGCCAATAGCTTCACCAAGCCCCATGTTAAGGGTAATTTTGGTAATGCGAGGAACTTCCATCACATTTGCTAATTTTAATTCTTCTTTTAATTTAGGAAGAATTTGTTCTTTATAAACTTTTTCTAATCGTGCCATGGTTATTTACCTTTCTTCCTCAAGCATCAATCGGTTGTTGATTGGACTTGAAGACACGAACCTTTACACCATCTTCAAATTTAAAGCCCACACGATCCGCTTTTTCTGTTTCTGGATTAAAGATAGCAACATTAGAGATATGTAAAGGTGCTTCTTTCTCAACAATACCACCTTGAGTTCCAGCTTGTGGATTAGGCTTAGTATGGCGTTTAACCATATTAATGCCACTTACAATCACACGGCTATCAGCAAGCACTTTAGAGATACGTCCACGCTTACCTTTATCTTTACCGGCGATGACGATAATCTCGTCATCTCGACGAATTTTACTCATAACGCCTCTCCTTACAACACTTCTGGAGCAAGTGAGACGATTTTCATAAACTTCTCAGTACGAAGTTCACGAGTTACTGGCCCAAAGATACGGGTACCAATCGGCTCTTGCTTGTTGTTTAATAATACAGCTGCATTATCATCAAAACGGATTAAAGATCCATCTTGACGACGTACGCCATGACGAGTGCGAACAACAACAGCTGTCATCACTTGTCCTTTCTTCACTTTACCGCGAGGAATAGCTTCTTTTACAGCTACTTTAATAATATCGCCTACAGCAGCATAACGACGATGTGAACCGCCTAAAACTTTGATACACATAACACGACGTGCACCACTGTTATCTGCTACTTCTAGCATTGATTGAGTCTGAATCATATACTTTCTCCGACCCTCTTATACTGCGTCTGCACGTTCAACTACTTCCACTAATGTCCAAGCTTTAGTCTTGGATAGTGGGCGAGTTTCACGAATACTGACTGTGTCGCCAATACGACATTGATTAGTTTCATCATGCGCATGTAGTTTAGTAGAACGCTTAACATATTTACCATAGATTGGATGCTTTACACGGCGCTCAATCAATACAGTAATTGTTTTGTCCATTTTATCGCTAATCACACGACCCATAAGCGTGCGAACAGTTTTTTGAGCTTCAGTCATAATCACTTACCTGCCTGCTTCTGTTTCACGGTCAACTCGGTTTTAAGGCGAGCGATATCACGTTTAACTTGTTTAAGCAAATGAATCTGACCTAGCTGACCCGTTGCTTTTTGCATACGCAAATTAAACTGATCACGCAATAAACCCATAATTTGCTCGTTTATTTGTTCTACGGAAAGATTCCGCACTTCTTCACGTCTTTGTTTTAATTTACTCATTACATCACCGTCCGCTTAACAAAAGTGGTGGCAATAGGAAGCTTTGCAGCTGCTAAAGCAAATGCTTCACGCGCCAAGGCTTCTGTAACACCTTCAATTTCATAAAGCACTTTACCAGGCTGAATTTGTGCTACCCAATACTCAACACCACCTTTACCTTTACCCATACGAACTTCAAGAGGCTTTTTAGTAATAGGTTTGTCAGGAAAAACACGAATCCAAATTTTTCCACCACGTTTAACATGACGAGTAAGAGCACGACGTGCCGCTTCGATTTGACGAGCAGTTAAACGACCACGATCAGTAGCTTTCAGCGCGTACTCGCCGAAACTCACTTTGCTACCGCGATGAGCTAGACCACGGTTATGACCCGTCATCTGCTTTCTGAATTTTGTACGCTTTGGTTGTAACATTTGGCGTACCCCTTATTTAGCAGTTTTTTTGCGAGAAGAAGGTGCTGGTTTTGTCTCTTCAATTTGGCCACCAATAACTTCGCCTTTGAAAATCCAAACTTTTACACCAATAACACCATAGGTAGTGTGCGCTTCATATGTAGCATAATCGATATCTGCACGGAGTGTATGTAAAGGAACACGACCTTCACGATACCATTCGCTACGAGCAATTTCTGCACCACCTAAACGACCGCTTACCTGAATCTTAATGCCTTTTGCACCAAGACGCATTGCATTTTGTACCGCACGTTTCATTGCACGACGGAACATAACACGACGCTCTAACTGTTGGGCAACACCTTGTGCTACTAACATTGCATCTAATTCTGGTTTACGAATTTCTTCAATATTAATATGGACTGGAACACCCATTTGTTTGGTCAGGTCCTGACGTAACTTTTCAACATCTTCGCCTTTTTTCCCGATAACAATACCAGGGCGAGCAGTGTGAATAGTGATACGTGCACTTTGCGCTGGACGAGCAATATCAATCCGGCTTACGGACGCGTTTTTTAATTTATCTTGGAGATAACCACGAACTTTTAAGTCAGTATTCAGATAATCCGCATAATTTTTGCGATCTGCATACCAAACAGAAGTGTGCTCCTTTACTATTCCTAGGCGTATGCCAGTAGGATGTACTTTCTGACCCATCTGATCGACTCCGTTATTTTTCGATAACTTTAACAGTGATATGACAAGACCGCTTGATAATACGATCAGCACGACCTTTAGCACGAGGCAACATACGTTTTAATGAACGACCTTCGTCGACAAACACCGCATGAATTTTTAAGTCATCTATGTCAAAACCCTTGTTTTGTTCAGCATTAGCAACAGCTGACTCAAGCACTTTCTTGAATAACGGAGCAGCTTTTTTGCTACTGAACGTTAACAAATTAAGTGCGTCACCAATCTCTTTACCACGAATTTGATCAGCAACTAAGCGAGCTTTCTGAGCAGAAATACTAGCACCCGATAATTTCGCAGATACTATTTTATCTTTGTCTTCTTTCATTATGCTCACCTATTAACGCTTGGCTTTTTTATCTGCCGCATGGCCACGATAAGTACGGGTAGCAGCAAATTCGCCTAATTTATGGCCTACCATATCTTCATTCACAAGCACTGGTACGTGTTGACGACCATTGTGAACTGCGATAGTTAAGCCTACCATTTGTGGCAATATCATTGAACGACGAGACCAAGTCTTAATTGGCTTACGATCATTCTTTTCAACGGCCGTTTCGATCTTCTTCAATAGGTGAAGATCGATAAAAGGACCTTTCTTTAACGAACGTGGCATTATCGCATCCTCACTCTATTATTTACGACGACGTACAATCATATTATTTGTACGCTTATTAGTACGAGTTTTCTTACCTTTGGTTTTAATACCCCAAGGTGTTACAGGGTGGCGTCCACCAGAAGTACGGCCTTCACCACCACCATGTGGATGGTCAACAGGGTTCATCGCCACACCACGCACTGTCGGACGAATTCCGCGCCAGCGACTAGCACCTGCCTTACCTAATGAACGTAAGCTATGCTCACCATTAGAGACTTCACCTAATGTTGCACGGCATTCAGATAGAATCTTACGCATTTCACCAGAACGTAAACGAACCGTTACATAAGCACCATCACGAGCAACTAATTGCACAGAAGCACCCGCAGAACGAGCAATTTGAGCACCTTTTCCTGG
>CAYNAM010000151.1:0-5587 GCA_964395065.1 uncultured Ventosimonas sp. | reverse complement strand
GTATGGGCTATTTTTACCTGCTTCATGCAATGAACCACGGTAAGCTCTAGCCTCGTCAGCAGAAAGATCACACACATAGGCTTTACCCTGTTTAATAAGGTATATAGCCCATGCATAGAGTTGATCAAAATAATCTGATGCATGGCGTACGTCGCCTGACCACTTAAAGCCCAACCATTCAACATCGTGTTTAATGGCATCAATAAATTCTTGTTCTTCTTTGGCGGGGTTGGTGTCATCAAAGCGTAAATGGCAATCCCCACCAAACTCTTTGGCTAAGCCAAAATTTAAGCAAATTGCTTTAGCATGGCCAATGTGCAAATAGCCATTAGGCTCAGGGGGGAAACGGGTGATCACTTTCTGGCAACGCCCTGCTTCGATATCCTCTCTCACAATTTGACGAATAAAGTTATTGGCAGATGCGGTTGTTTCTGAATTGCTCATAAGTTCCTAACCATTGCTATAAAATTAAGTGCTAAATAGGCACACGAAAAAAGTTTGTTTAGCTACCTATGATACCTAAACTTGCAGGTATTAAGGTAGTATTATTTAATGAATTATCTTTAGTTCGCTATTTTATAGAACTATATATTTAGACTACTCATTGAGGTTCCAAAAAGGCCATTAACGATTAAGGTTGCTATCCATCTTGTCAATAAATTTAAAAACGCTAACATAACTGCAAACATTAAAAAATTACTGCTTGGTATTTTCAAGACTTTCATAAAAATAGTAATCACGATAGCTGTTGTTAATAAACCACCTAAAAATAGAGAGTTAGAAAATACAAATAGACTGATCGTGTAGATAACAGCACTAACAATACCTAATATAAAACACTTAATATAATTAGAATCACTTGCCTCTGAATATTCAGCAGCCCAATGCAATGCAAATGTATAAATAACTGAAAAAAATATAAACTCTAACATTCATACACCCTCCCTGTGTATTTCATTTTAAGCCCCTTTTTAAACAGCCTAGAAAAAAAGCCCCTTAATCACTAACCCAGCCGCATACGAGACAATCATATTAAAAAATAACAGCACGAGACAGAATGTAAAAAAATTCTCTGAAGGAATTTTTAACACCTTCATACACACAATCACCGAAATAACTGCCGATATAATCATTGGCACCCAAAAACCACCCGAAAAAAGACCACCAACTACAAACTGTATTAACGTCGAAACAATCGACAAAATAAAACAAGAACTGTATCGAGTATCCTCAGCATCCGCAAACATAGCAGCCCAACGTAAAGGGTAAATATAAATGACTAAAAATACTACGGCCAACACAAGATTTAACATTTAAATGCCTTTTAAATAAAACTTATCTTTTTCCTGACAATGTAACTGAAACCGAATCAGAATAACGCAATGCGTGTGGCTTATCTACCTCAACCTCCACATACTCAACTTCTTCATGAGCCATCACAAGATCAACAAGCTCTTGCGTTAAACGCTCTAATAAAGCAAAACGGTTATTCTCAACATGCGCAATAATGGCCTTAGTAATGGTTCGGTAATTAAGCGCATACTCTATTTCGTTTTCCTGCACGGCGGCTTTCGCTGAATACAAAATGGTTAAATTAATAATAATATCTTGGCGATTATTAATTTCTTCTTCTTTTATCCCAATAAACGTACGTAACCGAAGATTTTTAACGCGAATTCTTGCAGTTCCTACATCAAGCATTAGCATACAGGTCATCCTCTTAAAGTAATTATTATTTGCTAGTATAAAAGCCTTTGTCTATGATGAACAGTAGTCTATCAAGAGATTAATAAATCAGTTCTACAAACTATCCAGTCATCGAGGTTATTATGAACACAAAACCCTTGGTATTAATCGTCGGCAAGCTGTCTAAAACCCTAAAAAAAGCCATTGAAGACCATTACCAAACCCTCTATTTACCAGAAGAACCAACAGAACAACAAACGTTTTTAAAAACAAACGCTCAATCAATCACAACCATAGCAACCAGTGCTGCTCACGGAATAACAGCAGAGCTTATGGCCGCACTCCCCAACTTAAAACTAGTGGCGAGTCTTGGCGTAGGTTATGACACGCTTGATGTACAATACGCTAAAGCACACGGTATCTGTGTCACCAACACACCCGATGTACTCAATGACTGCGTTGCTGATTTAGCCATGGGACTGATGATAGATGTTGCACGCAATATAAGCTATGCCGATCGTTTTATTCGTCATGGCTTATGGAAAGACCGCTCAGCTAAACTAGGCCATAAAGTAAGCCATAAAACCTGTGGTATTGTGGGGTTAGGCCGCATAGGGAAAGCCATTGCTAAACGCGCCGAAGCATTTGACATGAAAATTGCTTACTATGGGCGCCACCAACAAACAGAGGTGAACTATAACTATTATGATGACCTCAACACACTTGCCAAGGTCTCAGACTTTCTTATTTTAGCCCTACCCGCCACAGGCGATACAACACATATCATCAATGAACAAGTGCTGAATCATCTAGGTGAAAATGGTTTTTTAATCAATATTGCTCGCGGAGCTGTAGTAGACGAAAAAGCCTTAGTGAAAGCATTACAAGAAGGTAAAATCGCTGGCGCAGGGCTCGATGTATTCGAACACGAACCCAACACCCCCAAAGAACTTTGGGAAATGGACAACGTCGTACTCACCAACCATATAGGCAGTGCTACCTACGAAACACGGGAAGCGATGGCCGAACTAGTCTTCGCCAACATACAAAGCTTTCTCGCCGGCAAAGGGGCAATTACCCCTGTTGTATAACATCATTGAAAGGGACGACGACCCGCCAACGCGTGGGAAAGCGTCCCCCCATCGACAAGCTCCAACTCGCCACCTAATGGAACACCATGTGCTATACGAGAAACCACAAGATTCTTAGAAGCCAGTATTTGAGCAATATAATGAGCAGTTGCCTCACCTTCTACCGTTGAATTAGTAGCCAAAATAATCTCCTCAAACTCAGCCGCCTCAATCCGCTTAACCAAGTCAGGAATACCGATAGACTCAGGGCCTAAACCATCCAAAGGAGAAAGATGCCCTTTCAACACAAAGTACCGACCATGGTAGCCCGTCTGCTCGATAGCAAAAACATCCAAAGGGCTTTCCACAATACAAAGCAATTTATCATCACGATTAGGCGCTGCACATTGAGGACAAAGCTCCTCCTCACTTAATGTATGGCAAAGTTTACAATAGCCAACATTATCCATTGCCTGTTGCAATGCATCAGCCAACTTCAACGCACCTTGACGGTTACGTTCTAACAATTGCAATGCCATGCGTTGCGCGCTCTTCTTACCCACACCGGGTAAAATACGTAACGAATCAATTAATTGGCTAATAAGGGGGCTAAAACTCATAATACTCTTAGAGGCTAGACCAATAACACGCGCCTAGCACTATTGAATTGAAAACACATTAAAAAGGCATTTTAAAGCCAGGAGGTAATTGCATGCCTGATGCAGCATCAGCCATTTGCTTTTGAGCATTTTGCTCTACTTTACGAACAGCATCATTAATAGCAGCTGCAATCAAATCCTCTAACACCTCTTTCTCTTCACTCAGTAAGCTCGCATCAATATTAACACGCTTAACATCGTGACGACCTGTCATAATAAGAGAAACAAGCCCCGCACCAGACTGCCCCGTTACTTCAGCATTAGCAAGCTCTTCTTGCGCTTTTTTAATTTTTTCTTGCATTTCTTGCGCTTGCTTCATTAACTCGTTCATACCGCCTTTAAACATTGTAGACTCCCCTAACTATGAAAACTTTTATGGCTATTATAAAACGTCACAACCCATTAATACACTACAAACTATATAAGGACAATTTATATGATTACAAGGGTTTAATACTTTCTTTTTCCACACTAGCAGAAAAGACCTCTATCATTTTCTGAACCAGTGGATCATCGGCAATCGCCTGCTCTGCCGCAATTTGCCGCTCAATTTTATTTCGCTTATCACGCAAGGCAGGCGTTTCCTGCTCAGGCTTCTCAATCACAATATCTAACTGAACAGCACTATTAAACAACCCATTAATTGCATCAGTAATACGCTTTTTCTGACTATCACTAAATAAAGCCTGTTGACTAGGGTCTAATTGAAAACGCCAACGGTGTTCATCCCTCTCAACCAAACAACAATTGGAAGCGATACTCCCCGTAATACCACTCAACTTTAATTGTGGAAATATATCCAACCACTCAGCCGCTAGTCCTGTTGCATGAGGTGGTAATGCTGTTAATTCGTCATCATACCCCGTTTCCTCAACAGGTGGTTCATCGATCTGATCTAAAAAAGCCTGATAATCCTCAGGTGAAGTATAACTCTCCTCGTCATCCGTCTCATCTTTATCATCTTCAATGGCCTCATCAACCTTTATGCTAGGTTCAACAGCTAAAGATACATCCACCTCTACGACATCGACAGGCTTAAACACCTCTTCAACCTGAGTTTCAAGTTCAGCCACCGCGACAATAGGCTCAGGTATTTCTAAAGGCTCGACAGGTACAACAGGCTCACACTCTACAACCTTTGCCACATCGTCAACAACAGGGCTTTCAACCGGTAATTCTTGCGGCTTTTCAAGCGGAACTTCTACGGGTAGAGCCTCGGCATCTACACTATGGAGAGTTTTTTTTTCTGTATTCACCACACTGGATGCATCAATTTTCTTCAATGGCGTTAAAGGCACACGCTCAACCCCAACAGGGCGGAATGCTAGCATTCGGAGCAACACCATCTCAAACCCTTGTTGTCCATCAGTAGCAAGTGGCAAATCCCTACGCCCCATCAAACCTACTTGGTAATAAAACTGTACATCCTCAGCGGATAGCGCTTGCGCTAATGCAGCAACTTGCTCTTTATCACCCATATTATCATCAAGCGCATCAGGCACAATTTGCGCAATACTGATGCGGTGCAACACATTCAGCAACTCACCTAGCACATCCAACCAATCGGGGCTTTGCTCTGCCAACTGCTTAATGATCGCTAACAACTGTTGAGCATCACCATTTAACAGTGCAAATAACAACTCATAAACTTGATTCTGATCCAAGGTTCCGAGCATATCCCTCACATCAGCCGTGTTAACCTTTTCGCCACCAAACGCAATGGCTTGGTCAGTCAAACTCATAGCATCGCGCATAGAGCCCTGTGCAGAGCGCCCTAATAGCCACAAAGCCTCCTTCTCATAAGGAATCTTCTCAGAGTCCAATACATGGGCTAAATGCTCTACAATCCGCTCCGCAGGAATATTCTTAAGCGCAAACTGCAAACAACGCGACAAAATAGTCACGGGTAATTTTTGTGGATCAGTGGTAGCTAACAAAAACTTAACATGAGGCGGTGGCTCTTCTAAAGTTTTAAGCAACGCATTAAAACTATGAGATGACAACATATGCACCTCATCGATCAAATAAACCTTAAAACGTCCACGGGTTGGTGCGTACTGAATGTTCTCCAACAGCTCTCGCGTATCTTCAACCTTGGTTCGGCTTGCACCATCCACCTCAATTAAATCAATAAAACGGCCTTCATCAATTTATACACACGTCGAACAAACA
>CAYNAM010000150.1:0-5605 GCA_964395065.1 uncultured Ventosimonas sp. | reverse complement strand
AACCTTGGCAGAGTATACAACAATGCTTAATGGTAGCCGTTTCTCAATTAATAACTGTTATTGTCAGCCGGAGGTGGCCTATTATCCAACCTTAACCGAGTTAATGGCCGACCTAAAAGGTATTGGTGCACACAATATTAACCCTAATCGTTCAAAGGTGCTCACTACAAGGCAACAGCTAGCTACGTTAGTAAAGGCTTATGAGTGCTACCGCGATGAGTATGGGTTACCTTCAACCTACCAAGTGCTTTACGGTTATTTAAGTAAAAGGTAATAACATGTCGTTAAAGAATGCTTTTTTTATTACAGGCACTGATACTGAAATTGGTAAAACTACTATTGCTTGTGGCTTGTTAGCAGCCGCTAAAGCTAAACAACTGACAACTGCTGCCGTAAAACCTGTTGCATCGGGTTGTGAGTTGACTGTAGATGGATTAAGAAATGAAGATGCACTAGCCTTATGGCAACAATGTACAGTACCGTTGAATTACTCAGAGATTAATCCGATTGCATTTCAACCGGCGATAGCTCCTCATATTGCCGCTCTTGAAACCAAACAATTATTATCAGTTGCTACATTATTGCCTAAAGTTCAAAGTGTTTTAGAGAAAAGTGCTGATTTTACAGTCGTTGAAGGGGCTGGTGGTTGGCAAGTTCCCCTTAATGAGTGCGAGTACCTTTCTGACTTGGCAATGCAGTTAAAGCTTCCTGTGGTTTTAGTGGTTGGGGTTCGCTTAGGTTGTGTTAACCATGCGCTGCTAACTAAGCAAGCTATCTTGTCAGAGGGCTTAACGATTGCTGGTTGGGTGGCTAATATCGTTGATCCTAAAATGTCGCGTTTATCTGAAAACGTAGAGACATTACAAAAGCATCTGAATTTGCCATGCTTGGGGCAAGTACCCTATTTACAACAACCAAATGCTCAGCAAGTGGCGAATTACTTAGACATTACAGCGATGTTAGGAGATAAAAATGAGTCTAAATGATGACTGGATGGCACGTGATTTAGCTGTGTTATGGCACCCTTGCACACAAATGAAAGACCACGAGCAATTGCCTTTAATTCCTATTAAAAAAGGCGAGGGGATTTGGTTAGAAGATTTTGAGGGTAATCGATATTTAGATGCCATTAGTTCATGGTGGGTCAATGTTTTTGGGCATGCGAATCCTAAAATTAATCAACGAATTAAGGCACAGGTAGACCAACTCGAACATGTGATTATGGCAGGTTTTACTCATCAACCTATTATTGAGTTAGCTGAACGCTTAGTTGAGGTTACTCCCAATGGTTTAGACCGCTGCTTCTTTGCTGATAATGGTTCATCTTGTATTGAAATTGCATTGAAGATGAGTTTTCACTATTGGCTAAATCAAGGCAAATCTCAGAAGAAAAAGTTTATTACACTGACCAATAGTTATCATGGTGAAACGGTTGCAGCAATGTCTGTAGGCGATGTTTCTATTTTCACGGAAACCTATAAAGCGCTATTGTTTGATGTGATTAAAGTGTCATCACCTGATTGTTATCTCAGAGCAGAGGGCGTGAGTGAAGAGGAACATTCACTGCTGATGTTCAAAGAGATGGAAAAAGCAATTGCAGAAAATCATCAGCAAGTAGCCGCTGTCATCGTAGAGCCCTTGATTCAATGTGCTGGAGGGATGCGGATGTATCATCCTGTCTATTTGCAGAGGCTCAGAGAAGTATGTGATGAGTATCAAGTTCATCTAATATTGGATGAAATTGCGGTTGGCTTTGGCCGTACAGGCACTTTATTTGCGTGTGAGCAAGCCAATATTAGCCCTGACTTTTTATGTTTGTCTAAAGCCTTAACAGGTGGTTATTTACCGATGTCAGTGTGTATGACGAGTAATACTATTTATCAAGCTTTTTACGATGATTATAAGACGTTAAAGGCTTTTTTACACTCACACAGCTACACAGGTAATCCATTAGCCAGTGCGGCAGCGTTAGCTACATTAGATATTTTTCAATCGGAGCAAGTGATTGAAAAAAATCGTATACTCAGTGCATGTTTAGCCAATGCAGTGGCCTCGTTAAAAGCTCATCCTCATGTTGGGGATGTACGCCAAACAGGTATGGTGGTTGCTATTGAAATGGTGGCTAATAAGCAAACTAAAGAGCCTTTTCCATGGCAGGAGCGAAGAGGCTTACAGGTGTTCCAGTATGCATTAAGTCAAGGGTTGTTGTTGCGGCCTATAGGCAATGTGGTGTATTTTATGCCGCCCTATATTATTACCCCTGAGCAAATTAACTGGATGGCTGGTATCACCATTGAAGCGATAAACATAGCCACTCATAAACCCGTTGGTAAAGTGGAACAAGTTGCAGGTCATTATCAAGCTCCCGCATGAGTGTTTATCGATTAATTTAATTACTATTAGCGCCAGCTAAGTTTCGTCTTGCTTGAGCTCGCGCTTCTATGATTTGTGCTTTTTGGCGAATACGCTGTTCTGCTGCGTTAAGTCTAAAAGTACGACGATTATTAGTTGATGCCACTTGATTAGTAGGCGCAGTTTTTAAGTTAGACGTAATATTACGCCCTAGAGGAGGTCTAACCTCTAGGTTAGTCCTATTCGGTTTGAACACTTCACCATTCATATCCACAGTGTGGCAACCACGGCCAGAGGGGCCTTCTAAACAGACTGATTCTGCAAAAGTTAACGTGGGTAGCAGACATAAAAATAGTAATGTTTTTTGAAGCATAGCAATAAGACCTCTGTATTTTGTGTATATAATAATCAATACAGAGGTATTGTCTATTACTTTTATATTTTTTTAGTCGCAAATTTATTGGCACCTAATAACATGAATAATAGAATGCCAATGGCTGCACAACCTGCTACAGTTGCTAACGCTATGCTATAACTGCCATTTGAGTGGTTCGCAATATAAATTTGTAGTGATAGATTCATTGAAGCTAACAAATTACCCAATTGATAAACAAAACCAGGTAATACCGCACGAGCACCCTCTGGCATTAACTCATTTAAGTAAACAGGTATCACCCCCCAAGCTCCTTGAACCATAAACTGCATAATAAATGCTCCAATGCCAAGCGTGATCGAACCCGAAGCGAAAGCCCATAGAGGAATAGCTGGTAGAGCTAGTGCCGCTGCAATAATGATGGCATTACGACGACCAATTTTAGCTGATAGACTGCCAAAGAAAATACCGCCTAGAATAGAGGCAATATTGTAGCCAATAGCAATGATACTGATAGTGTGAGGATTAAAGCCTTGTTGTTTCTCAAGGAAAATGGGATAGGCATCTTGCGTTCCATGGCTCAAAAAGTTGAAGCAAGTCATAAGTAACACAGCATATAAACAAAGTTTCCAATTATTTTTTATAATGGGCAGTAATGGTGTATTGGTTTTTTCTTTTTGTTTAGAGGCCAACCACACAGGCGACTCATCAACAGCAAGCCAAATATATAGAGCAAGGAAAATAGGCAATGAACCAATGATAAATAAATTTTGCCAACCTAATAAACTATAAAGTGAACCAAAGACAATGGCGGCAAGTAAATAGCCGGCAGGATACCCTGCTTGGAATAAGCCAGAAACAAAACCTCTTGATCGTTCTGGTGCTGTTTCAAGTGCAAGCGAGGATGCTACCCCCCAAATCCCTCCCATGGCAATGCCATAAACAAATCGAATTGTTAAGAAAATAAACAATGTAGGAGCAAATGCTGAGGCAAACTCTAAGCTTGAAAAGATAATGACATTAATGATGAGTAGGGGTTTGCGTCCATACTTTTCTGCAAGCCTGCCCAGTAATAATGCTCCAATAGGGCGTGCCGCAAGTGTTAAGAAGACGGCAAGTGAGACCTCTTCAATACTGACAGCAAAGCTTTTGGCTATATCGCTAAAAACGAAGACTAATAAAAAGAAATCAAAAGCATCAAGTACCCAACAGCTAACGGCAGCAAAGACTGCACTTTTTTGTTTTAGTGTCCACTGTGACATAGTAAATCGTACTCCAGTTATTATTTTATGTTTGTTATTTTTAGTCATACTTTTACTATCTGACTCTTCATTTTGTAGTAAGTTTCTTTTTTTATATTTTTGCTTTGTAGAAAATTTTAATTTAGGTAATAGCTATTTGAAATTTTTATATAAATTTTTATTTATTTTCAAAAATACCCATTAAAACGGTTAAAATAGCGTTATTAATGCTGAGAGTGGTAGTTGGTTATTTATATATACATTCATGCGTGTTTTTAATAATTTTTACACATCGTTTATTGGCATCCTCATTGATTGTGCTAAATTAGATAAAAATAAAACGTTAGTTTGAAATTTGATGATAAGGAATTTTTATGTACGAGAATTTTTGGCAAGACAAGTATCCAGACGTTATACCTTACGAGATAGATGCAGATGCCTACAGCAGTGTTCTTGATGTCTTTCATGAGTCTTGTAAAAAGTTTGCTGATAAACCAGCATTTACTAATATGGGAAGAACATTAACTTATCGTGAAATTGATCAACTATCCGTACAATTTGCAGCTTACTTACAAAGTATTCCTGATCTAAATAAAGGTGACCGTATTGCTGTTCAGTTACCCAATACGTTGCAATATCCTGTGGTTATTTTTGGCATTATTCGCGCAGGGTTTATTGTGGTTAATACTAACCCTATGTATACCCTAAGGGAGATGGAGCATCAATTTAATGATGCTGAGGCAAAAGTAGTTGTTTGCTTATCAACCAGTGCGCATATGGTGCAAGAGGTCGTACCTAAAACCAAAGTACAGCAAGTCATTATTGGTGAAATTGGTGATTTTTTACCGCCCTTAAAACGTATTGTCACTAACTTTGCCGTAAAACATGTTAAAAAACTGGTTAAGCCCTATCACATCAACAACAGTGTTTCGTTAAGACATGCTTTAAAAGTAGGCGCGAATAAAACGTTTAAAGAAAACATACCGCAATCAGAAGACATTGCCATTTTACAATACACTGGTGGTACAACGGGTATTGCTAAAGGTGCATCGCTAACCCATAGAAATCTTGTGGCTAATATGATGCAGTCAAAGTATTTTATGGGGGTGGGGTTATCTGAGGCAGAAGAAGTGGTTATATCGCCACTGCCGCTTTATCATATTTACTCCTTTACCATTCATTGCATGGTGGTGATGGTGTTAGGCGGGCATAACGTATTAATTACAGACCCCCGTGATTTAAAAGGGTTGATTGACGAAGTCGCTAAATATCCCTTTACTGTCTTTGTGGGATTAAATACGTTATTCGCTTCATTAGCAAGCAATGAAGAGTTTAAAAAACTGGATTTTTCTCATTTGAAATTATCGCTCTCAGGCGGTATGGCATTACAACCTGCCACCAATGAGCGCTGGCAAAAACTAACAGGCTGCCAAATTTGTGAAGGCTATGGCATGACAGAAGCAAGCCCTGTGATTAGTGCAAACCCTCCACTGCCAAATTGGGTACAAACAGGCACTATTGGTTTACCATTGCCTTCAACAAAATGTAAAATTGTAGATGATAATGGCAATGAGGTATTACTAGGTGAGCGTGGCGAGCTCTGTATAAAAGGCCCACAAGTCATGAAAGGCTATTGGAA
>CAYNAM010000149.1:0-5628 GCA_964395065.1 uncultured Ventosimonas sp. | reverse complement strand
TGTTTGTACTTAATCGCTTAACAGGCAAGCCTGTTTATCCCGTAAAACAATACAAAGTATCAACAGACAGTTCTGTCCCCGGCGAAAACTTATCACCTACACAACCTGTTTCTGCCTTAACCTTTATTCCTGATCCTTTAACAGAGAAATCTATGTGGGGTATTTCGCCCTTTGACCAATTAGCTTGTCGTATTGACTTTAAGTCAATGCGCTACGATGGTAACCCTTGGACACCCGCTACAGAAAAAGGCTCTATTGTTTTTCCTGGCAATATTGGTGTGTTTAATTGGGGTTCTGTTGCTGTAGACCCAGAGCGGCAAATCTTAATTGCAGCGCCTGTTCGTTTAGCTTACATATATCATTTAATAAAACGTACACCTCAAACAGAAACAAAACGCCTTATTACCAAAGAAGGGCAGCCTTATTGGAATGAAAATTTTGAGGGTAGTCATGCCATAAGTATTAAGCAATTTGCTTCTGGATTAGGGCTTCCCTGTGTGGCACCACCTTGGGGAAGAATGGTGGGGGTTGATCTTAAAACAGGTAAAACAGAATGGTTGCGTCGTGTGGGGAACACTAAAAATCAGAAAACTGCATTTTTACCAACACGTTTCCCTATTGGATTTCCTATGGGGATGGTTGCTCATGGAGGGCCATTGATAACTGCAGGTGATTTGGTTTTCCATGGGGCAACGGCTGATAACTTCTTCCGTGCTTACGACATAAGTACGGGTAAACTGTTGTGGGAAGTTGAGTTAGAGGCAGGGGCACAAGCAACGCCTGCCACCTATATGGGACGTGATAACCAGCAATATGTTATTATTGCGGCTGGTGGCCATGGAGCTTTAGGTACAAAAGAGGGTGATGCAGTGATTGCTTATCGCCTTAAAAAGTAAAAACTAATTAAAGAAAATGGCTCAGATAAATAATAAAATTAACGATCTGAGCCATATTTTTTAGAAAGTCTATTAATAAGTTAGTGAGTACTGAGCAGTATTCACAAAAGATTAATATTATAGGGAGATAATATGCAAAATGATAATCTTTAAAAGACAAGAGGTAAGGACATGGAACTTAATTTACAGAAAAAAAAGATTCTGATTACAGGGGCATCACAAGGTATTGGTGAAAAATTAGCTTTTTCTTTTGCGCATGAGGGATGTGACATTCACTTGGTTTCTCGTTCGGCCGATAAGTTAGAGGCGATCGCTCAACAGATAAGAGAAAAACATACCGTTAATGTTGGCTATACTGCTATTGATATGACGGAGGAAGGCGCTTGCCAGTGCATTGTTGATGAAGCGGGGCATATTGATATTCTTATCAATAATGCAGGGGTTGTTCCTGCTGGGAACCTTGCCTCTATTTCTGCTGAAAAGTGGCGAGATGGCTGGGAGCTAAAAGGCTTTGGCTATATCGATATGATACGACTTGTTTATCCTGCCATGAAGAAAGCAGGGGGTGGCGTTATTATCAATAATATTGGCAGTGGTGGCGAGGTTTGTGATCCAAATTATATAGAGGGTGCTGCTTGTAATGCATCACTTATGGCTATTACTAAGGCGTTAGGCAGTAGTAGCCTTAATGATAACATTCGTGTGGTAGGAGTGAACCCCGGGCCTGTTAAAACAGAGCGTATCAGTAAAATGATGGCTCATGTTGATGTAAGCAATAATAAGGGTAGTGCTGTTGTACAAAATCCGTTTAGCCATTTTCCTTTAGGTAGACCTGCCGAACCACAAGAAGTCGTTGATCTTTTCTTATTCTTAGCTTCTGCACGTGCCAGTTATATTTCTGGTACTGTTGTTACCATTGACGGTGGTTTATCCGCCCAAAGAAAAGTATTTTAATTATTTGTTATACCCCTAGGCTTTTTTAAAGGGGTATAAACTAATTCTCATAATACAGTGTGTATTGCATCATTAAATTATCAGAGTCTTCGATATGGGTATCACTTTAAGTTTTCTAATGTGTACTCGTTTTTTGTAAAGATAGAGCGAAAAAATAAGAAGATTGCAGCATAAAAGCGTATGTTTTCTATAAGAGGAAATATGCATCAATTTATCATTGGCAGTGAGTTTGATCGTTTAAAAACTATGCTAAATAAGTGGAGTAGAGGGAAGGAAGGCGGAGGACAAAAAAGTGCCTGAATATATTATTTAGACACTTTTTTATTAGAAACTTATAAAATGCTTAAGGGGTATTGAACGATTAGACGTACTTCGTTGCGATCATCCAATGCAGATGAGCGATAGGTTGCATGGCGTACACGGAAACTTAAATCTTTTGCAGGGCCACTTTGTACTACATAGCGTGCATCCAGATTATACTCCCACTCTTTGCCTTTGCCTGATTGTAGTTTAGTCCATGAGTTTGCTATGTGGTCGCCTCTTACATAGCGGTTAGTGATGCTTAAACCGGGTATCCCAAATTTATCTAGCTTGATGGTGTAGCTAGCTTGCCAAGATCTTTCACCTTCGTTATTGTAGTCGGATATTTGTGAGGCATTTCCTAGATAAACAGCATCTTTTCCCTCAACACCGTAAGGCATACCACCTTTGCCTGATGAGCTTTGGTAGCCAAGTAAGAATGTGTGTGCATCTATTGTATAAGCTCCAGTTAATGACCAGGTGTTAGAGTTTATTTTGTAGACTCTTTTCATATCTCCTTGAGCTTTAACGTGGTAATAGTCAAAGTTAAAGTTTAGTTCTTGGTCGTTGGTTAGCGGTAAAACATAATCTGCACCGAGATATTGCTTTTTCCAAAAATCTTTCACATCTGAGAAGTAGGCACTGGCTAAAAGGTTATTGGTGAACCGGTAGTTAGCGCCTGCAAAGTTGATACTTTTGAGTCCTTTGCCGTTGTGTTGTTTGTAACCGAGCATTGAGTTGACTTGAGTGTCTTGGCCACTTTGGTTACGTGAAGATAATGCAGTAAATCGTCCAAAGGTCAATTGTAGTTTATCTATTTCATTACTTTCTATCAAAAGCCCTGTTGCTGTTTCTGGGAGTAGGCGACCATCATTGGTATCAAATACTGGGGTAGCCACCAGTTGTTCTCCATATTTTACAATGGTATTTGATATGCGTGCTTTTGCAGCAACCCCTGCACGAGAGAAGTCTTTTTCTGGCTTTTTATCGCTATTTCTTGGGAAAAGCTGACCGCCAGCACGTCCCTTACCTGAATCAAGTCGAAAGCCGTACATGCCGATGGCATCAATACCGAAACCGACCGTTCCTTGAGTAAAACCAGATTGGTAAGTCCCTATAAATCCTTGCCCCCATTCTTCTTGGTAGCTTTGTGCTTTTTTTGCACCATAGGCGTTATGGCTGGAGTTTCTAAAGTCTCGATTCATATAAAAATTACGAATTAATACATTTAGTTTACTGTCCTTTATAAGTCCTTGGCTTTTTGCCTGTGCGCTTTCCTTAAAAAATGAACGGTTGGTGTCTTTGGGTTGTTCGTCGGCGATAACCATTGGAATATTGGCAATTGATGTAATAAGAATGGCTGTTTTTATCGATCGGTTTAGCATAGTTTTTCCATTGTTTTAATACATTTAAAAAATTATGTTAGGGTCATTTTGCATTAAGTAATTGGCCAACTTCTAGCAAGACGAGTTCATTATCATCCGCTTTGTTAGGATCTCTACTACTTGAGAATGGTAGATTGTTATCGTTGCCGACAATGATATGATTGCTATCAACAATATCAACATTTTCAATGGTTAGGAATGGGAGTTTTAACACTCCTTCATTTAATGGTTTGCGTGCTAGTTTTTTAGGGTCTTGGATATTGAGTAAATCAATATAGCCTAGTTTGTTAACAGTGTTGTTAACATTTTTTTCGGACATTTCAATTATATAAACACGCTTAAATGCTGCAAGATTATTAAAACAATGTTTGGTGTTTTGGGAGTCTGTACAAGCTTTTTCTTTCACTCCTTCCCCATCATCACGTTCTATGACAAGTCCTCGTGTATTGTCGATCATATTAAAATCACCAATTGCATTGCCATTTAGTGCCAGTGGGTATTTCCAAAAACGACCAGTCCATTGTTCTTTGGCTACATCAAACTCTAAGATACGTAAATAGTTTTGACCGTCATCATTTTCATATTGTTGTTTGTCTTGTTGCCATATAGGTCCTTCTAAAAGTGCATACAGTTTTGAGCCATCTGGAGACATCGCCATGCCTTCAAATCCTTTTGAGCGCTTGATGTCAAAATTTATTTTGTCTTGTGGTGTATTTGGGGTTTTTAGTGTGTAATGATTAGGAGACTTAATAATTTTATCATTAACTTTTGTCTCAAAGAGTGCTAATACCTTTCCACTTTTATCCACTTTGACGAGGTAGGGGCCAAACTCTTCGCCTATCCAAAAATTACCATCGATAATTTGGAAGCTTTCTGGATCTAAATCTGCCCCTGTTAAATATCTTTTTTGTGTGGATTCATTGACAATATGAAAAGGAATTTTTTTGTCAGGGTCATGTAAAAATACTGTATCGAGTAGTTTGAATTGGCCTGTTTTAAAGTCAACATCATAATGGTTTAAGTAGAGCATGAAGTCGGGGGAGTTATCTTTGGTGCCAGCACCATTGTCAGTAATAATCCAGTATGTACCATCAGGCATCCGCTTAATACCAGAGTGTCCTTGTTGTGGTTGGCCTTTAAAAGGGGAGAATATCCCTGTTGGTCTGCCCTCTGATAGCCCTTCGACACTGTGTAGTTTTTCATTACGTACACTGCTAATGTATTTACCACTGCTTTGCAAGTTTTCTGGAGCATCATTAGGTGTGGCAATAAAAGAGTTAGCAGGAAGTACCGCATGTCCTGCCAATGTAGCTGGATATTCTTTTACTTGCTCATTAGCCATGACGAGTGAGTTGGTAAAAAGACTGCTGGCTAAAATGCAAAAGGCTAATTTATACATGTTGTTACTTACAGCGGGCATACGGATACTCCTTAGTTAAACACAGTAATAGTTTGTTATTTATTAACTTAGCAAAGTTTTATGACAGTTTTATGATAGTGAATATTATTTTTGTAATTATTTATAAGCAGAATAGACTGATTGAATAGAGATCATGTCGCTACAATTTTTTTTGCAAAGAGATTTTTTAAAATAAAAATTTTAAAAAATCTATGCTTGTCATCAAAATGACATAATCACTTTATAAGATGCTTGCCGTTAAATATTTTTAAATTTTTAAAGGAAGCAAGCATGCAATTAAAGTCTATAAATACTCCCATAGTCCTTATCTCTGCATTACTCATGAGTCAGGCAGTTTTTGCTCACAATAAAAGTGATGATGTTCTTTTTAAGCGCCAAGCAGTGGGTGATGTAAAAGTCTTTGGAGGTGCTAAGCGATTAACGGGTGATCAAAGTGAGGCTTTAAAGAAACTGATTAAACAAAGTAAAGCAAAGAATGTTATTTTGTTAATTGGTGATGGTATGGGCGACTCTGAAATTACGGCAGCTCGCAATTATGTAGAAGGTGCTGGCGGCTATTTTAAAGGGCTTGATGCGCTACCCTTTACAGGATCTTATACACATTATTCACTGGATAAGAAAACCAAGCTGCCGAATTATGTAACAGACTCTGCTGCTTCTGCCACAGCATGGA
>CAYNAM010000148.1:0-5699 GCA_964395065.1 uncultured Ventosimonas sp. | reverse complement strand
GCGATTAGCTCTTTGAGTGCTGCCATTAAATTATCTCGTGCAGGACTAAAAGCACCAGATAAACCCATTGGTTCTTTCTTATTTGTTGGCCCAACAGGCGTTGGTAAAACAGAGGTAGCGAAACAATTAAGTAAAGCATTGGGTATCGAGTTGGTTCGCTTTGATATGTCAGAGTACATGGAGCAACATTCGGCCTCTCGCTTGATTGGCGCGCCTCCTGGGTATGTTGGGTTTGATGAGGGCGGCCTGTTAGTTGAGGCTATTACTAAAACACCTCATTGTGTTTTATTGTTAGATGAAATCGAAAAAGCACATCCTGCTATTTTCAATTTGTTATTACAAGTTATGGATCACGGTACCTTGACGGATAATAATGGGCGTAAGGCAGATTTTAGAAATGTTGTATTAATTATGACTTCTAATGCAGGCGCACAAGATGCCTCTCGGACTTCAATAGGATTTACACGTCAAGATAATTCGACAGATACGATGGAAGCTGTGAAAAAAGTATTTACACCTGAGTTTAGAAATCGTCTAGACTCTGTGATTCAGTTTGGGCAGTTGACAGATAATGTGTTGGATAGTATTGTTGATAAATTCTTGGTTGAGCTACAGGTTCAATTAGAAGAGAAACAAGTACAGTTAGATGTGTCAGAATTGGCGCGTGCTTGGTTAGCTAAAAAAGGGTATGATCCACAAATGGGAGCAAGACCAATGGGGCGTATTATTCAAGAAAAATTAAAGCGGCCTCTTGCAGAAGAAATTTTATTTGGTAAATTAGCAGATCATGGAGGTAATGTTCATGTGGATCTTAAAGATGAACAATTAACCTTTGATGTGGTAGAACAATTTGTAGAACCTGCTTAATCTTAATAAAGGAAGCAATATGCGCAAAGTACCTATAATAGTATTAATGCTATTAAGTGCTACACAAATTAATGCCCAAATACCGAGGCCACCAGAAAGTATTCGTATTCCTGTTATGCCATTTGATGAGCGTCTATCAGAGAGTGCAATAAAGCTTAATGAAAAAGTATTGCCAAGTGATGTCCTGTTTGGTGATTTTAAGGTTTCTATTGGTGAAACCACGCTTAATGAGGTATTACAAAAGTTTAAAACGGGTACGCCTCTTTATAATGGGAACGGCTATTATCAATGCTATAGTTTGCCACGTTACTCCCATCAAATATGGTTTGTGACTAAAGGTACAAATCTTGATAACAAAGTGAGTGAGATAGTTATACGAATGGGGGATGCGCTACCAACTGAATACTGCCCATTGATCACTTCGCAAGCGTATCCTAAATTTAATAATAATATCCGTTTGGGCGCTAATCCTGAAATACTTCCGGCCTTATTGGGAAAGCCACTGAATAAAAATCGTACAACCAATGTTTATTTATTTCAATTATCACAACTAGAAAAACTGAAAGTACAAATACAACGGGGTAAAAAGGGCATCGAAGTCGTTAAGGTAACAAAGCAAGATTTTTAGCCATCATTTAATATGATTACCTGTTTTATAGCGATATTTATTAGAGCAATGATTTTGCGTGAGCAGGTCTAGTTTGGAGTAGCACAATTAATCGAAAGATAATTCCTACCGATTGGTTTTGTATTGTTTATTTTATAATGGTCCATAAAAAATTCTACATCATATAAAAGATGACTCTGTAAGTATGTACAATCATACATAATAAAAGCTTGTTAGTGTATGATTAAGGATTATCAAGGAATAATATAGTTTTCTATATAGTATCTAGTTGTTGCGTGATGTCGCTTAATTGATAGTGCGACAAATTATGCATTGATTATGTGGTAGTATTTATCTATTATAGGAATAAGCATATATTATTTGGGTATATAGACTAATGTTAAAGCAAAAAGCATTATCACGCTTTTATGTATATTGTGCGCTGTTTGCAATATTGCTTATAGTCATTTGCCCATTAATTACACAAACAATAACCTTAATAAGTAAACCTTCTGAAAATAACCACTTATATACGCCTCCCTCTTTAAGTCATTTTGAATGTGCCTCTCAGTTTTTTAAAGAAAATGATTTAGATCCTAATAATTTTAGTTCCGAGTCGTTGAATACTTTTGCTTATGAACAAGGGCATGGCCAAGTAGAGACAGAAGATCATCGAGACATGAGTCATGACCGTATAGTGACTTGTGGTTATTGTGACTTAATTCATACTGCCACTATCCTTGTCGCTTTTTATGCTGTTTTATTCGATGCACCTAGTTCAGATGTTATCTTAGTGGCATCTGACCCCTATGTTTTTTCACTTAATTTTTGGTCGATCCTCACTCGAGCCCCTCCTATAAAATCCTTTATGAGTTAATTTATTAATTTATTTTTATTTGTTAGCACATTTAACGTATCTAGTGTGTATGCCATGTTTTGTCACGATAATTATATCTGTGTCTTGGATTGGTATCTTAATACTGTGTTTTGCGCTAGCAGTACTCGATTGGAGAGTAGTTATATGAATAATCGAGCAAAAAGATTTTCACCATTAGGTAAACATTTACTTTTAATTGTAATAATTAAAGTAGTTGTTCTTTATTGCCTTTGGTATGCACTAATTAAGCCTTATAAAGTTAAGGTTGAGATTGAGCAAATATATAACGTACAACCAGAAGTGTCTAATCAGAAGGAGTTAAGTGATGATAGACGGTAGTGCAGTGGATTTAGCGAGATTGCAATTTGCAATGACAGCAATGTATCATTTTATTTTCGTCCCCCTAACATTAGGGCTTGTATGGATTCTTGTTATCATGGAGTCTGTCTATGTTGTAACAGGTAAAGAAGTCTATAAAGAAATGACGAAGTTTTGGGGGAAGTTATTTGGTATTAACTTCGCACTGGGTGTAACAACTGGTATTACTCTGGAGTTCCAATTTGGAACAAACTGGGCTTACTACTCTCAATATGTAGGTGATATTTTTGGGGCGCCTTTAGCCATTGAAGGGTTAATGGCTTTCTTTCTTGAATCAACGATGATTGGTTTATTCTTTTTTGGTTGGAATAAACTTTCAAGAGGTAAGCATTTAGTTGTTACTATTTTACTAGCTCTAGCTTCTAACTTATCAGCCGTGTTGATTTTAATTGCTAATGGTTGGATGCAGCATCCTATCGGTTCTGAGTTTAATCCCATTACCATGCGTATGGAGTTAACCAGTTTCTCTGATATTGTATTTAACTCAATGGCTCAGGAGAAGTTTGTACATACTGTTTCAGCAGGGTATGTTACAGGTTCGCTGTTTGTGTTAGGTATTTCTTCTTGGTATTTGCTCAAGGGTAAATTTATTGACTTTGCAAAACGTTCTTTTGTTGTTGCAGCTGCCTTTGGGATTGCCTCTGTTTTTAGTGTGATTATTTTAGGTGACTCATCAGGCCTTTCTGTGGCTGAGACACAAAAATCTAAATTAGCAGCATTAGAGGGAATGTGGGAAACAGAACCAGCACCTGCAGATTTTACTTTGTTTGCGATACCTAATGAAAAAGAGCAGAGAAATGAGTTTGAAATTAAAATACCTTATGTTTTAGGTGTTTTGATCACTCACTCACTTGATAAAGAAATTCCAGGTATCAAGGAGATTAGAGCTGAAAATGTCAAACGAATAGAGAATGGTATTATTGCTGCTCAGGCATTAGATACTTTAAAGAATAAATCAAAAACTGATCAGCATGATGAAGCCATGTCATTATTAAAAACGCATCAGAATGATTTAGGTTATGGTTTACTTGTTCGTAAATATGTTCAAAATTTTAATGAGGCAACTCCAGAGATTATTGAGCAGGCTGCTCATGATTCTGTACCTAAAGTAGCTCCATTATTCTTCTCATTCAGAATTATGGTTGCATTAGGTGGACTTTTTGTTCTTATTTTTGTATATGCTTTCTATTTATCTATTAAGGGAACAATGCAAACTAAACGGTGGTTTCTTAAAACCTGTTTATATTGTATCCCATTACCATGGATTGCCATTATGTGTGGTTGGCTCTTAGCTGAGTATGGCCGTCAGCCTTGGACAGTGTTTGGAGTATTACCTACACATATGTCAGCCTCTTCTGTTAGCGCAGGTTCCGTTCTTGCTTCATTAATTGGTTTTATTGCATTTTATACAGGATTGCTAATTGTCGAGCTTTATTTAATGTTCAAATATGCTCGTTTAGGCCCTGTTGTTCTTACTGATCCAGTTAAATAAGTGGAAGTCTAGGAGAATTTTATGTTTGATTATGAAACACTTAAACTGATCTGGTGGCTTCTCATCGGTATCATATTAATAGCGTTTGCTATCATGGATGGGCATGATATGGGCGTTGGCACGTTACTCCCATTATTAGGAAAAACGGATAATGAACGTCGTATCATTATAAATAGTGTTGCACCCCACTGGGATGGTAATCAGGTATGGCTTATTACTGCTGGTGCAGGGATATTTGCGGCCTGGCCGATTGTCTATTCTATTGCCTTTTCTGGGCTTTACTGGGCAATTTTACTTTTATTATCTGCACTATTTTTTCGTCCTGTTGGTTTTGAATACCGTTCAAAAATAGTAAGTACAAAGTGGCGTAAAAATTGGGATTGGGGAATATTTATAGGTAGTGCTATTCCTTCGTTTTTATTTGGTGTCGCATTTGGTAATTTGCTTTTAGGTATACCATTTCACCTTGATGAAACAATGCGTGCTCAATTTGATGGAAATTTTTTCGATTTGTTGCATCCATTTGCTTTAATTTGTGGTGTGGTAAGCTTTACGTTACTTGTGTTACAAGGTGCTACATTTTTAATCCATAGAACTGAGGGAGACTTACAGCTACGGGTTATCAAAGTTGCTCGTATTATAGGCATTGTTATGCTTATTTGTTTTTCTATTGCTGGTATTTGGGTATTTTTCTTAAAGGGTATTACCATTGATACGATTGCAGACCCTAATCAAGCAATGAATCCTTTGATGAAAACTGTGCACGTAGAGCAAGGGGCATGGTTAAATAATTATAAGCATTATCCTCTATTATGGTTGGTGCCTGTTCTTGTTTATGTTATGGTCATTTTGACGCTTGTGTTACAAGCAGCTAAACGCACAGGTATAGCTTTTATTAGCTCATCACTTGCTGTAACAGGCGTTATCTTAACAGCCGGCGTTGCATTATTTCCTTTTGTATTGCCCTCGAATATTGACCCAGCAATGAGTGTAACTTTATGGGATGGGGCGGCAAGCTATTATACATTGACAATTATGTTAATTGTGGTATTGATTTTTGTTCCTCTTATTCTTTCTTATACAGCGTGGTCATATTATGTGATGCGCGGTAAGTTAAATGATAGTTACATTGAGTCTAATGATAAATTATTATACTAGGAGTGCATTATGTGGTATTTTTCTTGGTTTTTAGGTGTTGGCTTTGCTGTTTTATTAGCAGTTGTTAATGCCTTATGGTATGAAGCTCGCATGGATAATAACAATATTAAGGACGAAAATTAACTAATATAAAATGACTGTATCTAAGTAAGTTAATGCTTAGATACAGTTTTACATAGAGTATTATTGGTACCAGTACATTTTTGATTTAGTTTACTGTACATACCATACGAACGAGCCGCATAGGTAAAGACACTTGGTATGAATATTAATGCAATGATTAGGATGAGTACTAAGATATAATAACTTGTAGCCCCATC
>CAYNAM010000147.1:0-5701 GCA_964395065.1 uncultured Ventosimonas sp. | reverse complement strand
ATTACGACGTGATGGACGTACTTCTACTGGAACCTGATAAGTTGCACCACCTACACGGCGGGACTTAACTTCAACGAGTGGAGCGATGGCTTCAAGTGCTTTCTCGAAGAACTCAACAGGTTGATCAGTATTTTTACGTTGTTTGATGACATCAAGTGCACCATAAACAATACGTTCGGCAACTGCCTTTTTACCACTTTCCATCACATGGTTCATAAATTTAGCGAGAATTTGACTTCCATATTTAGGATCATCAAGAATTTCACGCTTTGCTGCGACACGACGTCTTGGCATTGGATAAGCCCTCTATACGGTCTTCAGGTTAGCCCAGGATAATCCTGACCTTACTCTTATCGACACAGAATTAATATTACTTAGGACGCTTTGCGCCATATTTTGAACGAGCATTCTTACGATCTTTAACACCTGTAGTATCTAATGATCCACGAACGGTGTGATAACGAACACCCGGTAAATCTTTAACACGACCACCGCGAATAAGTACAACGCTATGCTCTTGTAAGTTATGGCCTTCACCACCGATGTATGAACTCACTTCATAACCATTAGTTAGGCGCACACGACATACTTTACGCATTGCCGAGTTAGGTTTTTTAGGAGTTGTGGTGTATACACGTACACAAACTCCTCGACGTTGGGGGCAGCGTTGCAAAGCAGGCACGTCACTTTTATCGACGAGACGCTTGCGAGGCTTGCGCACCAATTGATTGATTGTTGCCATCTATTGCTCCACAAATATTTTTTTACAACATAATAAAAATGGCGAGACAAAACCCCGCCAGTTTTAGGGATGTAAAGTCTAAAGACAATCCATCCCTACGTCAAGCAAACAATGATATTTATTCGTAACCAATTAACTTTCTGATAAGTTAAGTGCTTCCGTCAAAGCTGCTTCAACTTCATCAGCTGTCACTTGGTTAGTGTCAATATCACGATTTTGTTTACGTTCATTATGATAAGTCAAGCCTGTACCTGCAGGTATTAAACGCCCTACTACTACGTTTTCTTTCAATCCACGTAAGTAATCTCTCTTGCCTGTTACAGCAGCCTCTGTGAGAACTCGTGTAGTTTCTTGGAAAGAAGCAGCAGAGATAAATGACTCAGTAGATAATGAAGCTTTGGTAATACCTAATAAAACACGTTCATATTTTGCTGTAAATTTATTTGCAGCAGCAAGTATTTCATTTTCTTCAAGTACTTTTGTCAATTCGGCTTGATCACCTTTAATTAAACTTGAATCTCCCGATTCAGTAATTTCTACTTTACGCAACATTTGGCGCAAAATAGTTTCAATATGCTTATCGTTAATTTTTACACCTTGTAGACGATAAACTTCTTGAATTTCTTGGACGATATAATTCGCTAATGCAGAAACACCTAATAAACGTAAAATGTCATGCGGGTTGCTTGGTCCGTCAGAAATAACTTCTCCACGACTCACTTGTTCCCCCTCAAACACGTTTAGATGACGCCATTTAGGAATTAATTCCTCATAAGGCTCACCACCATCAACAGGGGTAATCACTAAACGGCGCTTACCTTTAGTTTCTTTACCAAAGGAAATAGTTCCACTAATCTCAGCTAAAATTGAAGGTTCTTTTGGACGACGCGCTTCAAATAAGTCTGCAACACGAGGCAAGCCCCCTGTAATATCACGGGTTTTTACTGTTTCGTTCGGGATACGGGCAATAACTTCACCCACACCAATCTTCGCACCATCAGTTAAACTCACCAATGAATTTGCAGGTAACAAATATTGAGCAGGGACATCTGTTCCTGGTAATAAAAGCTCTTTACCATTAGCATCGAGTAACTTCACAGCTGGACGAATATCTTTACCCGCGGCTGGACGATCTTTTTGATCCATTACTTCGATATTAGTCAAACCTGTTAGCTCATCTGCCTGACGTTTGATCGTAATACCTTCTTCCATACCAACAAAAGAAACAATCCCTTCAACCTCAGAGATAATTGGATGGGTACTTGGATCCCACTTAGCAATAACGGCACCCGCTTCAACTTTATCGCCATCATTAATCATAATCACGGCACCATAAGGTAGCTTATAGCGCTCACGCTCACGTCCAAACTCATCAGCAATGGCTAGCTCACCTGAACGAGATACAGCAACTAATGCTCCATCTGCACGAACCACATATTTCAAGTTATGTAATTTAGCAGTACCAGCACTTCTTACTTGAACACTATCAATCGCAGCACTACGACTAGCCGCACCACCAATATGGAACGTACGCATGGTTAACTGTGTTCCTGGCTCACCAATTGACTGAGCAGCGATAACACCGACAGCCTCACCCATGTTGACTAAATGTCCACGAGCTAGATCACGACCATAACATTTAGCACAAAGTCCATGACGAGACTCACAAGTAATAGATGAACGTACAAATATTTCATCCACATTTGAGTCTTCAACAAACTCAACCCATTTTTCATCAAGCAACGTACCCGCAGGAATTATAACATCGCTTTTTGTACCAGGCTTCATTACATCCTGGGCAACCACACGACCTAACACACGCTCAGATAATGGCTCAACAATTTCGCCACCCTCAATATGAGCAGTCATTAATAAGCCTTGATCTGTACCACAATCAGTTTCAGTCACAACCAAATCTTGTGCAACGTCTACTAAACGACGAGTTAAGTAACCAGAGTTAGCAGTTTTTAATGCTGTATCGGCAAGACCTTTACGAGCACCATGTGTAGAAATGAAGTACTGTAATACGTTCAAGCCTTCACGGAAGTTTGCAATAATAGGCGTTTCAATAATAGAGCCATCAGGTTTAGCCATCAAACCACGCATACCCGCCAACTGACGAATCTGAGCAGCAGAACCCCGCGCCCCTGAATCAGCCATCATATACATAGAGTTAAATGACTCTTGCTCTACCTCTTTACCTTCTCGATCAATTACCTTTTCTTTTGAAAGGTTCGCCATCATTGCTTTAGAAACTTCGTCATTGGCTTTTGACCATAAATCAATTACTTTATTATACTTCTCACCTTGAGTCACAAGACCAGAAGCATACTGACTTTCAATTTCTTTAACTTCTTTGGTTGCTTTTTCAATAATAACTTTCTTTTCAGCAGGAATAACAAAGTCATTCACACCAATGGAAACACCTGATAATGTTGAAAATGCAAAACCAGTGTACATTAATTGATCAGCAAAAATGACCGTATCTTTCAATCCAACTGTGCGATAAGCCTGATTAATTAGCTTAGAAATCGCTTTCTTTTTCATGGGTTGATTAACCACATCAAAAGATAACCCTTTAGGTACAATTTGGAATAATAAAGCACGACCTATTGTCGTATCAACAACACGGGTATTCTTAGTGATCTCTTTAGAGTCACGATCCTTAACCACTTCATTGATACGTACTTTAATCTTAGCATGAAGCGATGCTTCACCCGCACGATAAGAGCGATCAACTTCTTGTAAATCAGAAAAAATACGACCTTCGCCTTTGGCATTAATCGCTTCACGAGTCATATAGTAAAGACCCAATACCACGTCTTGCGAAGGTACAATAACAGGTTCGCCGTTTGCAGGTGATAACACATTATTAGTTGACATCATTAACGCACGCGCTTCTAACTGAGCTTCGATTGTTAATGGAACATGCACAGCCATTTGGTCTCCGTCGAAGTCGGCATTGTACGCCGCACATACTAACGGATGTAACTGAATCGCTTTACCTTCAATCAATACAGGTTCAAATGCTTGAATACCTAGACGGTGAAGTGTTGGTGCACGGTTTAATAATACTGGGTGCTCACGAATAACATCAGCTAAAACGTCCCAAACTTCTGGTAATTCACGCTCAACCATTTTCTTAGCAGCTTTAATCGTTGTCGCAATCCCACGTGCTTCTAACTTACCAAAAATAAACGGTTTAAATAGCTCTAATGCCATTTTCTTAGGTAAACCACATTGGTGTAAACGCAACGCAGGCCCTACTGTAATAACAGAACGACCAGAGTAGTCGACACGCTTACCTAATAAGTTTTGACGGAAACGACCTTGCTTACCTTTGATCATATCTGCCAATGACTTTAATGGGCGCTTGTTAGAACCAGTAATTGCACGTCCACGGCGACCATTATCTAATAACGCATCCACAGACTCTTGCAGCATACGTTTTTCGTTGCGGACAATAATATCAGGTGCAGATAAATCCAATAGACGCTTCAAGCGATTATTACGGTTGATTACTCGACGATATAAATCATTCAAATCTGACGTCGCAAAACGACCACCATCTAACGGTACTAAAGGACGTAAATCAGGTGGTAATACTGGTAAAACGGTTAAAATCATCCATTCAGGTTTATTACCAGAATTTTTGAACGCTTCCATTAACTTCAAGCGCTTAGACAATTTCTTTATTTTAGTTTCAGAGTTTGTTTGTGGAATCTCTTCACGCAATGTATTAATTTCATGATCTAAATCGATTTGAATTAATAACTCACGGATTGCCTCAGCCCCCATGCGTGCATCAAATTCATCGGCAAACTCTTCCAATGCTTCAAAGTATTGCTCATCATTGAGTAATTGACCTTTTTCCAAGGTTGTCATACCTGGATCAATAACAACATAGCTTTCGAAATAGAGCACACGTTCAATATCACGAAGCGTCATGTCTAGCAATAAACCAATACGTGATGGTAACGATTTCAAAAACCAAATATGAGCAGTAGGTGAAGCTAATTCGATATGCCCCATACGTTCACGACGTACTTTGGTTAAGGCAACTTCAACGCCACACTTCTCACAAATCACACCACGGTGTTTTAAGCGCTTATATTTTCCACATAAGCATTCATAATCTTTTACTGGTCCAAAGATCTTGGCACAAAATAAGCCATCACGCTCAGGCTTAAACGTACGATAATTAATGGTTTCAGGTTTTTTAACCTCACCAAAAGACCAAGAACGGATCATCTCAGGCGAAGCCAGACCAATTCGGATTGCATCGAACTCATCTGGTTGACCTTGATTCTTTAATAAATTAAGCAAATCTTTCAAAGCTTTTCCTCCTAGCGGAGCAGGAACAGCAAAATAGCTGTTCCACTGCTAAACACGTATTATTCAGTTTCAAGTTCGATATCGATACCAAGCGAACGGATTTCTTTAATCAATACATTAAAGGACTCTGGCATGCCAGCTTCCATTGAATGGTTACCATCCACGATATTCTTATACATCTTCGTACGGCCGTTAACATCATCTGATTTAACAGTAAGCATTTCTTGAAGTGTATAAGCTGCGCCGTAGGCTTCAAGGGCCCACACTTCCATCTCACCAAAACGCTGTCCACCGAACTGAGCTTTACCACCTAATGGTTGCTGCGTGACAAGGCTATAGGAACCAGTAGAACGGGCATGCATCTTATCATCAACCAAGTGATTAAGTTTTAACATGTACATGTAACCCACTGTTACTGGACGCTCAAACAATTCCCCTGTACGACCATTGTAAAGGCGCATTTGACCAGATTCAGGCATATCGGCCAATTTAAGCATTGACTTAATTTCTGTTTCTTTTGCGCCATCAAATACAGCCGTAGCCATCGGTACGCCTTTGCGTAAATTATTAGCAAGGCTAATCACTTCATCATCAGTTAAAGAATCAATATTTTCTTGACGACCT
>CAYNAM010000146.1:0-5732 GCA_964395065.1 uncultured Ventosimonas sp. | reverse complement strand
TATGCGCTGGTTAGTAGATGCTTCGCGTAAACGTGGAGAGAAATCTATGGCGCTTAGACTGGCGGGTGAATTATTAGATGCTTCTGAAGGTAAGGGAGCAGCAGTTAAGAAGCGTGAAGATGTGCATCGCATGGCAGAAGCCAACAAAGCATTTTCACATTATCGTTTCTAACTGTATTTTTTATTTAACGAGGACCTTATGGCTCGTACAACCCCTATTAATCGTTATCGTAATATTGGTATCTGTGCCCATGTGGATGCAGGTAAAACAACAACGACTGAGCGTATATTATTTTACACTGGCGTAAACCATAAAATGGGTGAAACTCATGATGGTACTGCGACAATGGACTTCATGGACCAAGAGCAAGAGCGTGGTATTACTATTAGTTCTGCTGCTACAACTGCGTTTTGGGCTGGTTCAACAAAGCAGTTTGACAATTATCGTGTAAATATCATCGATACTCCTGGGCACGTTGACTTCACTATTGAGGTAGAGCGTTCTTTGCGTGTGTTAGATGGTGCTGTAGTTGTTTTTTGTGGTTCATCAGGTGTTGAACCTCAGTCTGAAACTGTATGGCGTCAAGCTAATAAGTATGGAGTGCCGCGTCTTGTTTATGTTAATAAGCTAGATCGTGCAGGCGCTAATTTTTTACGTGTTGTTGAGCAAATCAAGAAGCGTTTAGGTCATACGCCTGTACCAATTCAATTACAAATTGGTATGGAAGAGAATTTTATAGGTCAAATTGATCTATTAAAAATGAAAGCTATCTATTGGAATGATTCTGATAAGGGTATTACTTATCGTGAAGAAGAAATTCCGGCAGAAATGCAAGCGCAAGCAGAAGAGTATCGCTCTAATATGGTTGAAGCAGCGGCTGAAGCCAATGAAGAGTTGATGAATAAGTACTTGGAAGAAGGTGATTTATCATATGATGATATTGTTGCTGGACTCCGTCAACGTACAATTGCTTGTGAAATTGTGCCAGCTGTTTGTGGTTCATCTTTTAAAAATAAGGGTGTGCCATTAGTCTTGGATGCTGTGATTCAGTTCTTACCTGCCCCAACTGAAATTCCCGCTATTAAGGGAACTGACCCTGATGATGAAGAAGTTGTCATGGAACGTCATGCTGATGATAATGAACCTTTTTCTGCGTTGGCATTTAAAATTGCTGCGGATAAGTATGTAGGTACGCTCACTTTCGTGCGTGTTTACTCAGGTGTATTAAAATCAGGCGACTCTGTCATCAACTCTGTTAAGGGTAAAAAAGAGCGTGTTGGTCGTATGGTGCAGTTGCATGCTAATGACCGTAAAGAAATTGACGAAGTGCGCGCAGGTGATATTGCTGCATTGATCGGTATGAAAGATGTAACAACAGGTGAAACCTTATGTGATCTAGAAAATCCTGTTATTCTAGAGCGTATGGATTTCCCAGAACCTGTTATTTCTGTAGCAGTTGAACCAAAAACTAAAGCTGACCAAGAAAAAATGGGTATTGCTTTAAGTAAACTAGCTCAAGAAGACCCTTCATTCCGCGTAAATACTGATGAAGAAACAGGTCAGACTATTATTTCTGGAATGGGTGAGTTACACTTAGACGTTCTTGTTGAAAGAATGAAACGTGAGTTCGGTGTAGAGGCAAATATTGGTAAGCCTCAAGTTGCTTACCGAGAAGCGATTCGCAATACTTGTGAAATTGAAGGTAAGTATGTTCGTCAGTCAGGTGGTCGTGGTCAATACGGCCATTGTTGGATTCGTTTTGCTCCTGCTGATGAAGGCTCTGAAGGTTTAGAGTTTACTAGTGAGATCGTGGGTGGTGTAATTCCTAAGGAATACATCCCAGCTATCCAGAAGGGTATTGAAGAGCAGATGAAAAACGGTGTTGTAGCCGGTTATCCTCTGTTAGGTTTAAAAGCAACCGTATTTGATGGTTCTTACCATGATGTTGACTCTTCCGAGATGGCATTTAAATTTGCTGCTTCTATGGCGACTAAGCAACTGTCTCAAAAAGGTGGTGCGGTGTTGTTAGAACCTATTATGAAGGTTGAAGTAGTGACTCCTGAAGACTACATGGGCGATGTGATGGGTGACCTTAATCGCCGTCGTGGTATGATTCAGGGAATGGAAGATTCTGTTTCTGGTAAAGTTATTAGAGCAGAAGTTCCATTGGGTGAAATGTTCGGTTATGCTACGGATGTTCGCTCAATGTCTCAGGGTCGTGCAAGTTACTCTATGGAGTTCTTGAAATATGCTGAGGCACCATCAAATATTGCTGAAGCAATTAGTAAAAAACAAGGTTAATATTTCCATTTGATTTGATAAGAGGTTTATTCTCGTGGCTAAGGAAAAATTTGAACGTAACAAACCCCACGTAAACGTAGGTACAATCGGTCACGTGGACCATGGTAAAACAACTTTAACTGCTGCTTTAACAACAGTTTGTGCACAAACTTGGGGAGGAGCTGCAAGAGCTTTCGACCAAATCGATAATGCACCTGAAGAAAAAGCACGTGGTATTACTATTAATACATCTCACGTTGAGTACGACTCACCAGTTCGTCACTATGCTCACGTAGATTGTCCAGGACATGCTGACTATGTTAAAAACATGATCACTGGTGCTGCGCAAATGGATGGTGCAATCCTTGTTTGTTCAGCTGCTGATGGTCCTATGCCGCAAACTCGCGAACACATCTTATTGTCTCGCCAAGTTGGTGTGCCTTATATCGTGGTATTCTTAAATAAAGCGGATATGGTTGATGACGCTGAGTTGATTGAACTTGTAGAAATGGAAGTACGTGATTTATTAAATACTTACGATTTCCCAGGTGATGATACTCCAATTATCATTGGTTCTGCTTTAATGGCGTTAGAAGGTAAAGATGATAACGGTATTGGTGTTTCAGCAGTTAGAAAACTAGTTGAGACCTTGGATTCTTATATTCCTGAACCAGTGCGTGCTATCGATCAACCATTCTTGATGCCAATTGAAGACGTATTCTCAATTTCTGGTCGTGGTACTGTTGTAACTGGCCGTGTTGAACGTGGTATTGTAAAAACTGGTGAAGAAATTGAAATTGTTGGTATTCGTCCAACAACTAAAACAACTTGTACTGGTGTTGAAATGTTCCGTAAATTGCTTGACGAAGGTCGTGCAGGTGAGAACATTGGTGCATTATTACGTGGTACTAAACGTGAAGAAGTTGAACGTGGCCAAGTGTTAGCAAAACCAGGTACTATTAAGCCTCACACTGATTTTGAGTGTGAAGTGTACGTACTATCTAAAGAAGAAGGTGGTCGTCATACTCCTTTCTTCAAAGGTTACCGCCCACAATTCTATTTCCGTACAACTGACGTAACTGGCTCTTGTGAGTTACCAGAAGGCGTGGAAATGGTTATGCCTGGTGATAATGTTAAGATGATCGTAACATTAATCAACCCAATCGCGATGGAAGAAGGTTTACGCTTCGCTATTCGTGAAGGTGGACGTACTGTAGGTGCTGGTGTTGTATCTAAAATTATTAAATAATTTTAGATAGCTTCTAAAAAGCCCAACATAATGTTGGGCTTTTTTTTATAATAATTTTAGTCAGGTATAATGCATGTCTATATAAAATCACTTTAGACTTATAGATATTACTGGTATAGACTGTGTTAATAATATAACAGTTAATATTAATTTTTAATTGGAATAACTCGATGCTCACGAAACTTAATCATTGTATTAATATAATTAATAAAGTATTGCTAGGAAAAGATGTTCAAGTGAGATTGGCTATTGCTTGCTTATTAGCGAAAGGACATTTGCTAATAGAAGATTTGCCGGGTATGGGTAAGACAACCTTAAGTCAGGCTTTAGCCAAAGTGATGGGACTTTCCTTTCAACGGATTCAATTTACATCAGATTTATTACCAGGGGATATTTTAGGAACTTCTGTTTTCGATAAGAACTCGGGAGAATTTATATTTCATCCAGGGCCTGTGTTTGTTGAGTTGGTTTTAGCTGATGAGATTAATAGGGCAACACCTAAAAGTCAGAGTGCGTTACTTGAGGCGATGGAGGAGGGGCAAGTTACCATTGAAGGGATGACAAGGCCTTTACCTGATCCATTTTTTGTGATTGCTACACAAAATCCATCTAATCAAGGTGGTACATTTTCTTTACCTGATTCTCAATTGGATCGTTTTTTAATGCGTTTATCGCTAGGTTATCCTACCAATATGGCAGAGAAAGCTTTGCTTATGGGTAAATCAAGACGTGATATTCTGCCTAAAATAGTCCCTATTCTAACGCATGATGAACTAAAGGAAATACAGGCACATATTCCAGAAATTAAAGCAAGTGAGGCTGTTATTGACTATATTTTGCGGATAGTGTCATTGACGCGAGTTGACAATGCTTTCAGTGAGGGGCTGTCACCTCGAGCTAGTTTAGGGCTGCTGTCTGCATCAAAAGCTTGGGCATATTTAGCTGGGCGCGATTATGTGATTCCGGAAGATATACAAACAGTATTGCCGGCGGTTATAGGGCATCGCTTACATGATCAAATTGGCCAACATGGTGGTGCTTTGGTGCAAAAAATATTGACGAATGTAGCGGTTATTTAATGTTGTTTTTCTCAAAAAAAATAAATGACTGGGCTGCTAGGCGAATGCCTAGGGGAAAATTAATTGAGCTAAATAGTCGACAAGTTTTTGTTTTACCTACAAAAGTGGGTTTTGCTTTTATTGCTTTACTATTGATTATTTTGTTGGTTGGTATTAATTACCAAAATAATTTGGCCTACGGCTTATGCTTTATGCTAAGTGCCTTATTTTTTTTAACGATTATTCATACATGTGTTAACTTATCGAATCTGAAAATCATCAATCTGGGAGCTGAACCTGCTTTTTTGGGCGAGATGGTGAGTTTTAAATTAAGATTGGAAACGTTGAAAGGTAAGACAAAGCAAGCGATAGCTATTGGATGGACTGATTATGATGAGATTAAGAGTGGCCAGTTACAATGGGTGGATGTCGATGGTATTTCTGGTGTAGAGTTGTTGTTGACTCAGACTGCTCAGCGAAGAGGCTTCTTTTATCCAGGTAATATCTATATTGAAACACGTTTTCCGTTAGGGCTTTTTGTAACATGGATAAGGATAGATCCACTGTTTAAAGCTGTTGTTTATCCTAAGCCTGTAGAGGGCGGTCTTTCAATGCTAGGTTTAGCTGGCGATGAAGATGAGGGGGCTAACGCAGTAGGGCGTGGTGTTGATGATTTTCAAGGATTAAGAAGTTATCAGCCAGGGGATTCTATGCGTTTGGTGAATTGGAAGTCTTTTTCTAAAGGGCAGGGAGTATTTGTAAAAGACTTTACTGCACTAGTAGGAAAAGAGCCGTGGCTAGACTTTGAGCAAGCAGAGGGTTCAATAGAGGAAAGATTGTCGGTATTGTGTTTTTGGGCGCTAAAAATGGAAAAAGAGCAACAGCCTTATGGATTACGAATGCCTAATTATGAGCTGTCACCAGCACTTGGTGAGCACCATAAAAAAGAAGTATTAACTATATTAGCGATGTATGGAATAAATTAATGACGGGAAATAGGGCATTAGTTACACGCAATGGCCTGATATGGCTATTGGTCGCACAAATATTATCGATTATTCCTTTGTTATTTTACTTGCCTTGGTGGATATTAGGGCTATGGCTAGGTTGTGCCTTATGGCGTATTCAAATTTATCGGACGAAG